>JAFSST010000022.1 GCA_017450905.1 Alphaproteobacteria bacterium | reverse complement strand
ATTTTGCGACCGAACGTGCGGCGGGTCACTATGCGTCTGTTTCGCGTGCGTTGATGGATTCGGACAGTGAGGATGCGGCGGCGTGGGCGGCGGAAAAAGAAAAATCACAAAAACGTTTGGCGATTGGTGCATCGGTTGCGGTGGCTGGGGTTTTAACCGGCGTGATTGGCGACAAGTTAATCGATAAACATTATGATAAATTGTCCCAGGGAAATAAAGAAACCAGTGACGGACCACATGATTTGAACGAACAATTACATTGGTCCGATTCCAAGGGAATAATAAAAAATATATTAACAAATAATCCGAATATACTCTCACAGTTTCCGGGCGGCGATGTTGACAGCATAACAAGTCAGATAATGTCAAATCCTGATATGCAAACAAGGTTCTTAGACCTTGTGGGGGGATAATATGAAACGCACATATAAATGTTCATTGTTTGTTATACTCGGTCTGTCCTGGGGGACGATGATGCCATCGTTTGCATTACAAAGCGTTGATTTATCTGCGAACCAAGTTTGCGATTTGTTACAAAGAATTGAAAACAATTCCGCATCCGATGAAGATAACGCCAATTATCAGAAAATAGTAAACGAATACAAGGATAACAAGGCCAAGTCCACCGGGGACAGAATTTTCTGGGTCAGACGTAACAACCTGTGTCCAAATCAAGAATATGCTTCAAACACATACGCGGCGTATAAATATCCGTGCCGTGATAACCCGGAATATAATTTAAACAAATTCTGTTATCAACCACATGGCGAATTTGACCAGGCCATGATACAAGAATATGGTCGTGCAATGTGGAAGAATAATTTTGATAACACCCAGGTCGCACTGGAAAGCAACATTCACGGCAATATCGTTCGCCAAAACAATTTAACAAATGATGCACGTGCAATTTATTACACTATTAATTCCGGTGATGAAAACGGAAAAAGAATATACGGCCAGATTATAACCAAACTTAATCCCGGTGCTTTTACCACCTTAAAAAAGGCCGAGTTATATTGTCAATTTGTTACCACAAAATCCGTATTTGATAACAGCCCTGTTTTCAAGGGCGATTATGAATGTTCCGGTTCTGATATGGACAAACAGAAATGCGACATCTATAACGCCATATTGGCTGAAATTCAGGTAAGCCCAAATGATTCAACACGCGTTGGGGCGTATGCCGAATGGAAACCTCTTTCAACATCAACCCAGACTGAAAATGCCGGGACGGTTAGATACGGTTGTATTGCAACAATTCCACAATAACTGTGAGTGGTTAGTGGGTTGTGAAACGTCATAGCGGCGTATCGTGCCCCGCAAAAATTGAATCGTCATACCCGGCCCTTTCTTCGTCATACCGGCGAAAGCCGGTATCTCTACATTACTGCCTGAGACTAATCCGCGACAAAGCCTAACGAGACCCCGATTTTCATCGGGGTGACGGTTGATTTTCTGTGGATGATTCCAGCCGGTGTGACGATTCACTAAACACTAACCACTAACAAAAAACCGCCCGGATGGGCGGTTAAAATCATCACAGATAAAATTATTTATCCAATGCTGCGTTGATTTGTGCGGCTGGAACAGCACCCGGGAAAGCCTGTTCGCCAACAATCAAGAACGGTGTGCCGCTGATATCAAAACGTTGTGCCAAATCACGAACATTTTTCAATTCACGTGCAACAACAGCACCTTTCATATCACGTTCCAATTGTGCGGTATCCAAACCTGCTTCGGCCGCCAAAGCCATAACGTTCTTTTCGACCTTTGCACCCAATTTAGAACGATCTTTCATATCTTCTGGCTTATAGTAACCTTTGTTCATCAACAATTTGTCCAACGCGGCCGCTTTGTCGTTGCCCTGCAATTTTGCCGCGATAACAGCCTTGGCAGGTGCATCAGACAATTCGCCATGGATAGAAAAGTTTTTCAACACAATGCGAACATCGTTGCGTCCTTCCATAACTTTGGCCAATTCTTCGTGAACGCGGCGGCAATATGGGCATGAATAATCAGACCACAAAAAGATTGTCTTTTTCGCGTTTTCATCACCCCAGATTGGTGCATCCGCAATCATTTCGTCCATATTCGAACGAACATAGGAACGAACAGCCTTGTTCTTTTCAGCCTCTTGTTGTTCCTGCATCGCAGTAACCATTTCTTTCAAGATAGTTGGATTAACGTGTGTCATATAATACGGTGTGTATAAACGGCATACGCAGCCCGAAATCAAAATGATAGAAATCAATTTGACGATTTTTTTGATGATGATACCATCATTTGTTGGTTTCTTACCACCCTTGTTCAACAGCATGCCGCCAAACAAGAACAATGCGATACCAACAATTAAAAGAATTATTGTCCAAATCATGGTTTTTCTCCTTTTCTTGTTGAACGATGTAATGTTAGCAAATGTTTTTTATGTTGTGCAAGGGTTTAATTCAGATTTTTTTTAGTTTT
>JAFSST010000021.1 GCA_017450905.1 Alphaproteobacteria bacterium | reverse complement strand
GAAATGAACGAACTGTTTGGGTGTGATATTTTGGAATTTGATGACGTTAATGCGCTGCGCCAGAAATTGGTTGACGAAGGTATGTTCCCGGCGGCCGAATTGGAAGATTTGAAATCTGTTCCGACATTGGTTGATTATGTTTATAAACGTAAAATCCGTAACCTGATTGTTCAACCGACATTTTTGTATAATTATCCGACCTATATGGTGCCGTTGGCACGTCATAACAGTGAAGACGACCGGCGTTTAGATATGTATCAATTGTTGGTTGCTGGTGGCGAATTGTGCAAGGGCTATTCCGAATTGGTTAATCCAATACAACAATTAAAGGCTTTCGAAGACCAGGCCAAAAACATTGAAAACGGTGATGACGAAGCGTTTAATCCGGATAATGATTTTGTCCGTGCGATGGAACATGGTTTCCCACCGATTTCCGGCGTTGGTATGGGAATAGACAGACTTGCCGCAATTGTGTTTGATCAACCAACGTTGCGTGATGTAGTGTTGTTCCCGGTTATGAAATAAATGGGCAGGATAGTATGCAAACAAGAAAAGACATCGATGTAGCAATTTTAACCGCTGACCACGACAGACGAAATCTGGAATATATCGAACAGGTCAGGGCCGCGGGTCGTATCGATGATGAGACGGCCGACTATTTGGTGCGTTTGTATTCTGATGGTATGAAATGTTATCGCGATGTCTTTCACGTTTTAGGCAAGACTTTCGGTGCCCCCAAGGCGGCGGTTACCGAATACAACCCTGAAACAGATGCGGTTGTTGATAAACCGATAAAAATATCTGATATAAATCCGCTCTCTTCGTATTTGGTAAATCATCGTTTGGATGCCGACCCGATGCGTAATCAGTTTTTTACCGTTGGTGCCGGACACAAGGTTGATTTGTCAGTTTCATCAATTGTTACGGTTATTGTCGCGGCACAAAAAAATGTCGAACGTGCCATAGATAAGATTACCGGGAAATACTATGACTATTTTATCGAAGATGTAATGGCATCTGTTTGGCATGTTATTTCTGATGCACGTGGGGAAGAATACGCAACGAAAATACTGGACAAGGTTCGTGAAAAACTGTCCGAAAAATATACGTCTAATGCGGCCGAGGTTGTTTTAAGTTTGGTTGATGATAATGACAAGCATTTAGTTGTGAAATTGGTGCGTGAATTGGATTCGGTTAAACGTCCGTATAAACACTTGAACGATGTTTGGCGGGTGAAATGCCTGTTCGATTTGATTCCCCAGGCCCGCACATTTATTGAACGTATATATGAAATGATGCCGGAACGGGTTTTGTCGGTGCGGGACAAGTTTTATGATATATCAAACCCACGAAACTATCGTGATTCCAAGGTTATTGTGAATATCGGAACGCCGGATTCTGTTATACCAATGGAAATTATATGCCAGGTGCGAACCTTTTTTGAATTTGAACGCAAAACGCACGAATACTATGCCAAAACCAGGGCTAACCCAGGCAGCGAAAGTGAAAAAATCGAAAATAAATTGGCCGAATTTATGGAAAACGGAATCAAAGAATACAATTTGATGATATGCCAGTGCTTGGACGATTTGTTTGACCGTGTCGGTTGGAACATTTTATACAGTCAGGGTGGTGATGTTTCAATGTTTGAAGGTTTCCCACGTGAATGTAAATTATATTACCCGCAAAAGGTTTTGGAAATTATAACAAATAAATTGGATGCCGCGGTTCGAAACGAAATTTTTCATATAACCAATTCTTCATCCAAATTGGATAAAAACCAGGAAAGTAAAATCTTTCGTTTTATGGCACGGTTTGTTTTGGTTTCTGCGTTGCCGTATACAAAATCCGGCTGGACCGTCCAGGGCAACAGTTTGGCCGTTCGTTTATTTAATTTTGTTATGAATGAAATATACCGTTATTATAATCGTTCGGACAATCATTGATGTAATTTTTGCGGGAAAGTGTCCTTTTGAATATGGGCGTTATTTACTTGATTTAATTTATTTATTATGACACAATCATATTAGATTTGACATAAAATGTTGAATCATAACAAGCATAACAAAGGAAGTAATTATGCGCCAAGGCAAAGTAAAATGGTATAATGGCAAAAAGTGTTTTGGTTTTATTGAACCTGATACACCGAACGCAGATGGGAACAAAGATGATGTTTTTGTTCATTCCAGTTCTTTAAAAGATGCGGGATTGCGCTTTTTAAACGAGGGCGATATTGTTGAATTTGAAGAAGAAGTCCGTAACGATAAATTATCCGTAACAACAATTAAATTGATACAACGTGATGAAGAATCTGCGAAACGTTTCCAGGAACGCCGTGCGGAACGCCGCCGTGCAATCGAAGAAAGAAAGCAGCAAGAAGAACGCAAAGAAAGACGTTCAGGATTTGCATTCTGGAAAAAATAAAATCAGTTTTATCCCGCCGTCCGGCGGGTTTTTTGTGGCACGGTTGTGCCATTTTTTGTTTTGTTTTTTTATAAAATTATGATAAAATTGCCATTGAATCATAAGGTAATGGTTCCGGGTGTGGAAACCCGTTCAATCTCGTCTGGTGTGCAGACGTTAAATGCCTCCAACTGTATCGGTTGGAGGGTTCGCGAATATATTGAATAGCGACACAATTTAGATTGAATTGTTTCCAACCTCCAACCACCGTTATGATTTGGTGGTTTTTTTATAAACAAAAAAAGGAAGGAAAATGAAAAAAACATTGTTATCTGTTCTGGCCGGGTTAACCGTTGTTGGTTCTGCAATCGCCGCACCAACACCCGAAGACCGTAAAGCACTGTGCCAATTATTAATGGAGAAAGGAACACACGTTTGGGTGGAAAAGACTCAGGCTTGTATCCCATCAAATCCGTGTGGAAATAATGTAAGTGAAGATATAAGAAAGGCATATTGTTTAAGCGATTTAGGTGAATATTTTCGTTTCAGAGAAGAAAAAGATTTGCGTGATTTCGTTGTGAGATATCTTGTTAAATCGGGACTAGGACTTGATGCTTCGGACAGCGACCAAGGCAAATATGCGAACACTTACCACGATGTGTGGTATGTGTTAACTGATGATGGTGGGTATTTCACCTTTGAATATGTTGGAACCCCAGATGCTCCATTGGTAAATCGCAAACCTGTTTGTTTGGTCTTTGGTCGTGAAACATCCGATGGTGCCGGGTGCAAAGGTGTTACAAGTCAGCAAGAATGTAACGATATGTCCGATTATTGGAATTTGTTAAATCATGACCAGGCAACAAAGCCTGTTTATGACGAAAAGACAAAGTTGTGTTCTTTTTAATTTTATACCCGCCGTCCGGCGGGTTTTTTGTTGATTTTTTATGCGATTTGTGATATAGTGTGAAACATACGGCGACCGAATTGCGGTTGCTTTTTTTATTTGCCGTGCGTTTGTCGCACGGTTTTTTGTTAACAAAAAAGGATTTATTATGTATGAAATTTTCTATACTGGCGATGGAACAACAAATGAATTTGTCTTTGATTTCCCGTATTTCCAGGATAAAGATATCCAGGTATCGGTAAATTCAGAAATTTTGGATGCGGATGTCCACAGCGTTGTGCCGGCGTTTGATACCAGACAAGACGGTATGTTTTCCGGCGGTCGTGTAATTTTAGCAAACACACCAAACGTTGGTGCGGAAATAAGAATATGGCGTAAAATCGATTTGTCGCGAACTGTTGATTACCAGGCTTTATCCGTTTTAGACCCCGAAGAAATAAATGCCGATATAACGTTTTTATTAGAGTATTTAAGGGATGCCTTGGCATGGAACGACAGATTGGAAAATATAGAAAACGCCATGAATTTTTTGGAATCAATTCAATCGCAAATAGAAGAATTGGGGACATTTAATGAATTGGCACGCAAAAACGAATTGCCTGATTTAACACGATATGCACTGATTGAAGATATCCCAGATGTTTCAAATTTTGCCCCCGCCAATCATTCACACGATGAATATGCGACAAATGATGATTTGACGGCACTGGATGCACGTGTTGATACATTGGAAAACACTGAAACAGTATTGCCTGAAAATTACGATTATGTTGTGGAATTTCAAAAACCCACGCTATCAAATAATTACACATGGTATCGCAAATACAAAAGCGGTTGGGTGGAACAAGGCGGAACAATAGACAAGGGTTCAAATGTTCGTGATATTTCATCGATGATTACACTGCCGATTGAAATGGCGGATATATTTTATTCTGTTTCTCTTAGTGGATACAATACATCAGCGGGACCAACCAGTATGTGCATTGGGTCATCACATCGTTCTTTGACTGGATTTTTTGCTTATTGTTATGGGTTTGGAACTGGCGATACCGGCAGATATCTTGTTTGGAAAATAAGTGGTTTGGCGGCATAATCAAGCCCCACGTTTGTGGGGCATTGGATTTATCTGGAAATATCCATTTTGCCGTTTGGTAATTCTACGCCACGGTCATACAAAGAAATTAAAGTTGTGTCATCTGTGTAATCAAAACTGTGAATTACATTTGGGAAAATTACAAAGAAATCGCCAGCCTTGATGTCATATTTGGCGGTTTCTTTTGTGATTTTGTGTTCCAACGATAATTTAAACGCACCGGAAATCACAAAAAACGCTTCCTGGTTTATTGTGTGGTAATGATTGCCACGAGAAGAACCCTTGACCGAAGTAATATAATTTACCTGGTTCCAGCCTTTGTTAACCAATTGTGTCAGCGAGCCACGTTCGTCTTGGAAATTAAAATCCGGTTTTATAAACTTTATTAACATTTTATAACTCCAATTTAATAGATTTTAAATTCAATAATTTTTTTAACAGGCTGTTGTCTAATACGGCGGTTTCTGCACGTTTTGCTTTGAAAATACCATTGGTTGATTTAACCGAAATGGGTTTTATTAAATTCTTGTTCAATCCATATTTGTCGGCCAAAGCAATCGCGGCATCATATTTAGACATTTTATCATCGGCGGCGATATTGATAATTCTGGCGTTGCATTTACCATATTTTTCAATCAAATCCACCAAGAATCCTGCACACTGGTTAAAACTGAGAGTAGAGCGGTACGAGTCGTCAAACATTTCAACCATTTTTTCGTTTTCTATATCTGATTTTATTTTATCAAAGAAATGCGGACGATTTTCAACCAACGAAGAACCAAATATGAAAGGAAAACGAACCACGTTAAATCCCTTGGCTAATGTAATTTGTTCGGCCAAGACCTTTTGACGACCGTATGTGTTCACCGGTGCACATTTGTCGGTTTCAACAAACTTTTTATCTTTTGTGCCTTCGCCATAAACGGTATCGGTTGATGAATAATAAAGACATTTTGCATTGTGAAAAGCGTTCACCGCATTAGCCAATGCAACAATGTTTATATCCCAAGCGTGTTCTGGCGATTCCTCTACTTTATCAGGGTGATGAAAGGCCGCCAAGTATATGATTTTGGTTTTGTTATCAACGTCCATTGCGAGTGTTTTTATCGCGTTGATATCGGTTACGTCCAATGGATACCATTGAATACGTGGATTCTTTTCACACTGTGGTATTGTGTTGGCATAGGTGGCAATAATCTTTTCGTTTGTTTTTTCTAAAACATTTTTTATGCAATAGCGTCCCAAAAAACCACTGCCACCAATAATCATATACATTTTTATTTTACCTTCATATTTCTCATTGTTTCGAACCAGATTTTGTGTCCATCAATCACATGATTGATATAAGCACGTTTTTTTACTGGTAATACATCGTTTGGCAAAGAGTCGATTTTTTCTTTTAATTTGTGGAATAATTCTTCGCCGCATTCCAGATAAGTTTTTCCGGTTAATGGGATTTCGCGTAACCATTTGCAAAAATCGGTTGTCATTTTTGTTCCCATTTCTTCAACCCATGCATCAACCCAGTAGTCGTGGTCGTTTCTTATTTGTTTAACCAGTGGTTGCCCGTATGAAATGTAATCACCCATTTGCCATGCAACGCGTTCAACAATATACGAAGACCAAATGTCATCAAAACGTCCGATATCCGGCACCAAGAAATAAACCGGAACCATATCACGATGAATCGCGGTGTTTTGTGAATTAAATGGTGAATAAGTATTTTTGGCCAATGCATAGTTATGGTCTTTCTTGTATGCAATCACATCAATAGGGGCGGCTAATCGGGTTACTGCATCAATATCCGGGTCGCCAAGCCAAAATCCCGCATTAACGACTGTTCTGATGTTTTTTGTTTCGCGTTTAATGTCGTGAACTTCGTCAATTCGGTCAACCCAAGAATACCCACGTGGATAGAATTTTCTACCTTGGCGGTCTTGCAAATCTTCGCATATATTATACCAACCTGTGGGGGATGAAACGGTTTCCATATCAATGTTTTTGCCCAAGTTTAAATGTTTGCCAACATAGTCCTCGCAGGCGATGTAATTGTCGTCATCAATTAAAACTATAATATCTGAACCTTGGTCGTATGCTTTCAAAATTGCGACCTGGCGGCGTTGAATACAATTCCACGGCAGAAAACCGTTTAGTTTTGGAAATTTTTTCATATATTCGTTTTGGTCATTTACATCCATAAATAATACAGGGATATTGTATTTTTCTGATAAGGATTGACAGTATTCCTTGGCCGCGGCAGGTGTTTTTTTATCGCCTGTTATAATAAAATCCACATCTTTTTGACGATTGTGTTTAATAACATCTTTGATGTAATCTTCTATTAAATAAGGTATGTTGATGGTTGTTGTTGTGATGCTTACTTTCATTTTTTTTCTCCGTGTTTAAAAATTTTTTTAAAAAAGCGTGTTATTTTGCAATACAGCGAAAATTGTTCGTAAATTATACGAGGCACTTTTACAATTCCCGCATGACGTGCCCTGCTAATCATTTTCCGCATGCGTTTATTCGTTGTAATGTCTTTTTGCAAATCTTGTTGATGTTGTTTTAACCAGATTTTTTGACTTTCTATTGCCGACTGTTCCAATGCTTGAAAAACAGGCTCGTTTTCTTCGGGATATTCGTATTCCTTATAATTGTCTTTTTTGTTGGTAGTTTTGCCAAAATCGTACTGTTCATATTTTTTTGCCAACAAGGCAGACATATAAAAAGTTCCATCTGGATTCAAATGTGATATTTTGTTTGTTATGGCAATCGTTTCTGGATGACAAATAATGTTGTATATTTTAGATAATTCCGCCGAAGTTATTTTCTTTGCGTTTTCTTTTCGTTGTTTGACTAATTCATCAGATGATAATTTTTCGCGGTCCTGATAAATTTTTTTGAATGTTTTTGTGTATTCTTCTTCTGTGGCATCAAATTTACACCCCAGTTGTCTGTAATCAAAAACCCAATGAAAAGCGGTCGATATAACATCGTGTCTGGTAAAGAAAAGATTATTTTTTTCTGGTATAAATTTCTTTAATTCCAGATGCGGATGAATATCAGATAAAATTACTGGTAAACCAACCGCACACGCTTCCAGGGGTGTTGTGAAATATCCTGTCGTTGTTTGTGGTGAAATATACGCATCAAAAGATGACCACAAATCAATCATTTCTGTATGAGATATTTTTTTTAATTGAAGTGTGATGTTTGCCCGTTTTTTGCATTCTTCGTATGTTTTTAAAATTTCATCATCACATGTCAAATCTTTGCCATAAGAAGAATGAATAAATAATTCCACATTATCTTGTTTAGAAAAAGCCTGGGCAAAACTCCGCATAAGAAGTGGAATGTTTTTTCTGAAATCTGACGCACCGATTGAACCAATTCGGAACATATTGTCCTTGTTCTGAAAAGGTTTTATTTTCAAAAAGTCTTCAATTAAAACGGCACATTCTAATCCAAAACAATCTATCTTGACACCATATCGTCTTAAATTATGTGCACAGTATTCTGATGGAGATAAACAAATATCAAAATTATTGTTAATTATATCAATCCAATGTAATGGTGGCACACTGCCGTCATATACTGGATAGCAAATTTTGATTTTTGCATTTTTTTTCAAAATACGTTTTTCCCAATCTTGTGTGGGTGATAAAGAGATAGAATCTGTAAAAATCAAAAAATCATACTCAAAATCATCGGGTAATTCATCGGAAAAATGCAATTTTTTTGATTTTAACTCGTCTGAAAAAAATTCGTTTAATGTATCGTAGTTCTTTTTTAAATAATGTTTATCAATGTATATTTCATTGGCTTCGTTTTGCAAAAAAGCACCCAAAAAAGAAATTATATGGCGGCCCAAAGGGTCTAAAGAACAGTGTCCCGCAAGTAAAATTTTTACTTTTCTCATATCGTTTTCTCCATATTCTTTATAAGAAGATTTGTCTTAATCCCTGCATTCAGTCCTGCCATAATATCGGTTTCTTGGTCGCCAATCAAGACAGATTTTTCCAAATTTATATTATGTTCTTTTGCTGCACGTAATATCATGCCCGGATTGGGTTTGCGATAAAACGAATTACGATTATATGGTGGAAAACCATCAATGTGATACGGACAGTAATACTCTGCGGTTATTTCGCAATCGTGTTTATAAAATTCTGAATGAATATATTCGGTTAAAATTTTATAATCTTGTTCGGTGTATTTGCCCTTGGCGATACCCGCCTGGTTGGTTACAACAATCAATTTGTATCCGTGTTGTTTGAAAGCCCTGCAAACACCAAAAATACCAGGCATGAATTTGCAATCGCGAATTTTATGTAAATATCCGATTTCTTGGTTTATAACACCATCGCGGTCCATAAACAGTGCACGATTTATCGCATTACCAAAAATGACAGATTTAAATTCTTTTTGGGCCATTGCGTAACTTTCGGGCAGTCCAATGTCAATAAAGTAATCATTGGCGACCATATATTTAGGCCGCAAATTTGGAATCATCGGTTCCAATACATCTTTTTCAAATGAAAACTTTTGTGGCAGGTTGTTGTTGAACAAACTTTTGTTTACCTTGTAAATTCCGGCGTTAATAAGTCCCGGTTGTATAATTGCTTCTTTTTCGCAGAATTTAACGATGCGATTATCCTTTACCTCTACACGGCCATATCGATTTGCATTATCAACTTGTTTCAGCATAATTGCCAGTTTTTCATTTTGATTTTTGTTTATAAAATCAGCATAGTCTGCGGAAATATAACTGTCGCCGTTTAAAACTAACGCATCATCCATTTTGAATAAATCAAACGCTTGTTTAATTGCATCACCCGTCCCACGTGGTTCGTTTTCTTCGGAATAGACAACAGGTATGCCCAGAAAGTTATCTTTGAAATGATTTTTTATGCTGTCTTTCAAATATGATACGCATAAAATGAAACGTTCCGGGTCCAAAAAACACAGTTCTCGCATAAGCAATTCCAGGAACGGTGTCCCATTAATGTCGGCCATCGGTTTTGGAACGTCCCGAACAACCGATTGCAAACGTGTGCCAAAACCACCAGCCAGGATAACAATGTTCATCTTGATTCGCCCTGGTTTTGATTCAGTTTGTTTTGTTGCAGGTGTATAAAATCAAGTTTTTCGTATGCCGAAGGATGATATTCCTTTGGTGCGTAATATATAATTTGTGAGCCCTGGTCATCAAACTTGAATGGAACATGAATCAAATTTCGTAATGATTTTTTGATGGCACGTTGTTTATCTGGGGTTGCATAAAACAAGATAAATCCACCACCGCCGGCACCCAAAATTTTTCCGCCCAACGCACCGTTGTTTAAACCTGTTTGATATATTTCATCAATAAACGATGTGCTGATTTTATCCGTCAAAGAACGTTTTAACATCCATGTTTCGTGCAACATACGACCAAAATCATTCATGTCAGATGTCGGAGATGTCAGAATTTTTTCTGCCTCGCCAACCATTTGTTGCATACGAGTAATTTGTTCTGTGTTGCTTTTGGTTGATTTTACCTGCTTTTCAGCAATTTCCGATGAAGTCCTGGCCACACCAGTAAAAAACAACAACAGATTGTCATTAAGTTCGCTTTTGCGTTTCTCGCTGATTAATACCGGATTTACCGAAAAAGAACCATTGTTGTTGATATGGATATGGTTTAATCCGCCATATACTGCGGCAATTTGGTCCTGGATACCACCATTTTCTTGCAAGATTTCGCGTTCCAGTTTAATGGTTTCTTTGGCCAGACCATATTTTGTAATCATTTCACCTTTTAATGCATAAATTGATTCTATTAAACCAGCACAAAAAGACGAACTGGACCCCAAACCAGAACGGGCAGGCAAATCGCATTGGTTGCTTATTTCTATGCCGCGTGTAACGTTATAGTATTTCAATGCGGCACGAATAGCGTTGTGTTGAATGTCGTCAACAGTTTTCGGATATTCCAATATCTTCCACGCAATACGATTGTGATATTCGGCATGAAAAGGTGGTAAATAACGACAACTGATATAGTTGTAGTGATTTATGGTTATTGATAATATATCGCCGCCATGTTGTTCGTACCACGTATGATAATCTGAACCACCACCAAAAAAAGATATGCGATAAGGTGTTCTTGTTATAATCATAATATCAAAGCCTTATTTTATTTTGCCAAAGAAATAATTTTCAACAATACCGCAAATTATGTGTCCACAAGCAATATGCATTTCTTGAATGTTATTTGTTGTGTCCGATGGAACGTTTAATGCGATGTCGGCAATTTTCTTCATCGTTCCGCCATTGTTCCCGGTAAATGCGATTGTTGTAATGCCTTTCTGTTTTGCAACCGAAAACGCATTGATGATATTTTTAGAATTCCCCGAAGTGGAAATCCCAACCAGAACATCACCTTTTTGACCGATACCTTTTAATGGGCGAGAAAAAACATGTTCGTAACCATAATCATTTCCGATTGCCGTCAATGCAGATGTGTCTGTGGTTAAACTAATCGCAGGCATAGGGTTTCTGTCAATTTTATAACGTCCCATTAATTCTGCCGCCAGATGTTGTGAATCGGCCGCGGAACCGCCATTTCCACAAAATATAACTTTGTTGCCCCTTGACAATGCCCCAATCCATGTGTTGGCAATATCGTTAATGATTGTCGATTTTGACTTTAACATCTGAAAGTTATCAGAAATTGTTTGAAAAGCCTGTTCAATGATGATTTTCATTTTTCCTGTCCTTGATTAACGTTGTAAAAATTTGCCACCCATTTGAATGCGTTCACGCCAGTAATTCAACAAATCTTTCATGGTCTTTTCATAAGGTATCTGGGGTTCCCAACCAGTATGTGCTTTGAATTTACGGCAATCTGGGACCTGTAAGTCGGCATCAATAGGACGCAATCTTTCCGGGTCAACTTCGATTTTAATTTTATCTTTCATTGGCGAGAAAGAAATAAGTGTATTTAAAGTATCGCCAACCTCGCAAGTGTATGAACCACCAATGTTATAGTATTCGCCGGGAATTGGGTTTACCGTAACCAGCATGTAATAAGCACGAACAGCATCGCGTACATCGGCATACGTGCGGAGAGATTTCAAATTTCCAACCTTTACAACCGGTGGGATCAAACCATTTTCAATCATAGCGATTTGTTTCGCAAATGTTGATTCATGAAAAACATCACCACGGCGTGGGCCTGTGTGCGTAAACATTCTTGTTGTCATAACTGGCATATCATATGCCTCGGCATAATAACGTCCCAAAAGGTCTGTGCCGACCTTTGAAATAGCATACGGAGATGCCGGATGAAATGGGCATTCTTCGTGAATACCTGATTCTGGTTTTTTTTCTGCTGGAATTTTACCAAACACTTCCGAAGAAGCACATACATGAATAACTGGTTTATAGTTTTTGTCGTTGTGCATGGCAAAACGAATGCTTTCCAACAAGCGTGCTGTCCCCAAAACATTTGTGTTCAGTGTATCAATTGGGGCGGTAAAACTGGTTTGCGGATAACTTTGGGCCGCCAAATGAAAGACAAAATCCGGCTTTATATTTTGAACCGCGGTAATTAACGATGTTTGGTCGTTCAAGTCGGCGTATTCAAAAAATACACGATCTTTTTTATTAGCACGTTCCAATAAATGAGAAACATTGTCCAGTGGACTCCGCCATCTGCAAACGCCGTGAATATCCCAATCCGTGTTTTCAATTAAATAGTCCGCCAGATGCGAACCGACCATACCTGTGATACCAGTGATTAATGCTTTTTTTGACATATTATTGACCTTTTAATTTGTTTAAGAAAATGCTTTATTTTTTTTCTGTAATAGAGCATAAACAAAAAAACGGGCTTGTCAAGAATAAAAAAGACTTGTTTATAAACGTTTTTTTCGCTTATAAAGCTTTTCATAAAGCTTTTAACCATTTTACGCTTTACCAATGTTATATCGGATTTTTTTAAATTGGTTGTTTTTATAAAATCCATTATTTCTTTTGCCACAATTGGTATATCCGCACGTAATTTTTCTTTATATTGTTCGCTCCAAGGGGACGGATTGTAAAAATATCTTGCATCTGGAACCGTTACCAATTTACCATAAAAAAACGATTTAAATATAAACGGATTGTCTTCCCATCTGACACATTCGGAAAATCTGATGTTGTTTTGTCGAATGATTTCGGTGCGGAACAATTTATCAAAAGATGCACCGTTTTTTATCATGGCGTATCTTTGGCGTGGGGTTGTGTAAATTTTGATGTTTTGGATATTGTTAACGGCTTTTTCTCTTTTATACATTTGTCCCTGGGCAATATCGCAATTGTTTTTTATCGCGGCATCCAATAATTTTTCATAAAAGTCGGGTTCTATGAAATCGTCCGCTTCTAAAAAACCAAGCCAATCGCCACTTGCCGCATCCAATCCCATATTGCGTGCACCGCCAGGCCCAGTAGGTTCCGTTTGTTTGATTATTTTTATGCGTTTGTCGCGAAACGATTTCAAAACACGTAATGTGTTGTCGGAACTGGGTTTGTAAACCGTAATTATTTCAATGTTTTTGTATGTTTGATTGATTACTGAATTTAAACATTTGTGTAATGTATCCCCGGAATTGTATACTGGGATGATTACAGTGATTTTTTGCATATCGTTTTCCTTTGCTTTACGAGCAATTTTTGAATGGTTTTTTGTTAAAATCAAGTATTATTTGCTTTTTCTTGCGGTTTTGTGTATCATTTGTGCGAACATATAAAATAAGGAGTTTTGTTATGTGGACACTGTTGGCAATTATAGCAATTTTTGTTCTGTATTTTGTTGCTGTTTATAATGGGTTGGTTGCTCGCCGTAACCAGGTGCGTGAGGCATGGGCAACGGTCGACACCCAATTGAAACGCCGATACGATATGATTCCAAATCTGGTTGAAACGGTCAAAGGTGCCGCCGCCCACGAGAAAGAAACATTGGCGGCTGTTATCCAGGCACGAAATGCCGCGATGTCCGCGGCCGGAACTGATAAGGCCGATGCGGAAAAGGGCTTGACCGGTGCATTGAACAAGTTGTTTGCGTTGGGCGAAGCGTACCCTGCGTTGCGTGCAAATGAAAACTTTCTGGAATTGCAACGTGAATTGACCGATACCGAAACAAAAATCCAGGCGGCACGCCAATTTTATAACACCGTTGTTATGGGATTGAATACACAAATTGAACAATTCCCAAGTAACATTGTTGCACGTATGTTTGGTATCACGACCGAAAAATTATTTGAAATAGATGAATCTGAACGCGTTGCACCAAAGGTTTCATTTAAATAAAATCAACCGCCCATCCGGGCGGTTTAGTTTTGTTGATACACAAACCACAAATCACTAAAAATTATTTATATTCGCGGCTTTTTTTGATAAATTCGCGTTCGATTGTTCGTTTGATTTTTTCTGTAATGGCTTGTTTTACCTGGGGCAGGTTGTTGTTTTCAATGATGCTGTTTATAATTGCAACATCGGCATTCGCAATTTTATTTGTTATTTCGGTAAGTGTCGCGGCGTTGCGATTTACATACTTGATTAAAGATTTTTGAAAATCCAACAAGGCAACGACTTTTTGATTTGTGTCCTTGGCAAAATTTGGACTTAACAACTTCTTGGCACGTGCTTCACATACCGGTGTGCCGATATCGTATGCACGAACAACATGATTGCGAGTAATGATAAAATCAGCGGTTTCCTGGGCGATGTTATAAAACGAATTATTCAAAATCATTTCGCTAATCAGTTCGTTTGTTTCTTCGGTACAGATGTATGATTGCAATTCACGGCCGTTGACGCGAATCAAATTGTCTGATAATTGATTTAATTCCATTGTGTCAAAGATTTTCAATGTCGCAGAGCAATCCGCCACAGGACCCTGATTGGGCGAGCCGTTTAACGGTTTATAGATTATGCCTGCTTCGTCAAACATTTCAAAAGAAACATTTAATTTATCACGCCAACCTGCTATTTTTTGGCTGTCATCTTTCGGCATATCCAAATAGATTATTTCGCTGATACCGCTTTGAATGATTCCGCGGGCACAATCGGCACATGGTGGCAATGTTACGTATAAACTGCACCCTTTGACAGATGCACCGTATAATCCGGCATTGTATATCGCGTTACGTTCGGCGTGTTCGGTAAAGTCATATTTTGTTGGACGTATTTTTCGTGCCTGGATGGTGTCGTCCACGCCACGTGGAAACCCGTTGTATCCCATAGAGCGAACTTCCTTGTCCGGACCGATAATTACACAACCGACCTTTGTGCTGTCGTCCTTGGACCATCCGGCAATAAGTTTTGCCAGGTCCATAAAACGCAAATTCCATTTTTCTGAAAAACGAAATGTTTTTTTCTTTGGCATGCTTAATGAACCTTTTTGTGTTTATCCTTTGTGTTCTGTGCAACACAAATTGGGGAGATTATTTGCAACTTTTGTAATATCGCGTTTTCCGTGCTGTTTTCTTTTGCTCTGTTGGTGTCATCATCAAACAAGAAATAAATTTTGGCAACATGGTGTTCGGCATTCAAAGTAAAGTTGTATCTTGGGGTGAAAACCAAAGATAATGCGGCATTGGCGTTGAACATATCGATTTTGCCATACATCGCTTTTTTAACCAAACTGTCGGGAAACGACACGCCAAGTTTTAACCTTGGGTGCGGTGTCCATATATTCTCTGTGGTTACTATCCGATACTCTGTGCCTGCTAATAAACCCGTGGTCATGGGTTGTATAGAGTGTCGTCCATCTGTGCCTTTTGCAATCATGCAGTATGGATGAAGTGCGTATGAGTTATTGTGTAAATGCCACGGAGCAAACGTTGGTGTTACCACCAGGGTATTATTCAGTATGGCTTGCACAATTTCTTCTTGTTTTAAAATTCTCATGATAAAACCTTTTTTGTCCTTATTTTTTTGGAAATCTGTTGCGTGCATCCATTATGTATGGATTTTGCGGGACACCACGAAAATCCATCTTCTTGTCAATGTTGTTGAAAAAGTGGTCGGTTTCTGGATTTATGCCAAGATGTTTGCCAACATGATAGCGGATAAATCTTATTTCTGCAATTGGTGTTCCACAATGGATATGGCGAGGTTGTGTTGGTTCAATCCATACGATGAAATTATCGGTTTTTTTGTTTGTTGGACTTGTTGCTTCGATAACATTAAGCCCAGATATAAGATAATCAAGTTTTTCAAATTCAATATGTTCGGCAACCCGGATGCAATATAATGATTCCGGCTGTAACAACAGACCGTCCGGACCGATTTTCGTTTCTGTTTTTTCGCCCTGATTGTATATGGTAACGTGTTCACTGGCACGCAAAGTATAACTTTCTGGGTTTACGGACGTTAAAATGAACGGATTTATTTTTATGGATATTTCTTCCGGATTGTGCCATACGTTTCCGGTGTTTAATGCGTAAATTTCTCTGTTTTTTAATACTTTCATATTTGACAAACCTTATGTTATGTATTGGTTAGTATAGAATAGTTTTTATGTTTTGCAACATTTTAATTCACTTTTGATTTTTGTGTGCTATGGTTTTCGGTATGACAAAGACATATTCTGGATTTATTGCTATTATTGGACCGACAAATGCCGGTAAAAGCACACTGATGAACCAAATTATGGAACGCAAGGTTTCCATTGTTTCGCACAAGGTGCAAACAACACGGACCAATTTACGTGCCGTTAAAATGGTCGGCAATCGACAACTGGTTTTTGTTGATACGCCCGGTGTTTTTAAGCCTGGACGGCGTTTAGACCGTGCGATGGTTGGTGCGGCAATGGATGCCGTGTCGGATGCTGATGCGATATTATTGATTTTGGATGCGACCAAGGGCATTACGGATACCGTGCGTGGATTGGTTGAAAAAATTCGTAACCAAAAAAATTTGTTTGTTGCATTGAACAAGACCGATGCCGTTCGCAAATCGGATTTGTTGCCAATGGCGGCAGAACTTAATGAAATGGCGAATTTTAACCAGATATTTATGATTTCCGCGATGAAAAATGATGGGGTTGGCGATATGTTGGAATCGTTGGCAAATGTTATGCCGGAATCGCCGTATTTGTTTGAACCACACGATGCCACCGATGTCCCTGATAATTTGTATTTGGCGGAATTAACCCGTGAAAAGGTTTATCGATACATTCACCAGGAATTGCCTTATCATATAAATGTTGTTACCGAACGTGTTGATGTTGATGATGAAGGCGTATTGGATATATATCAGAAAATAGTCGTGCAAAGCGAAGGTCATAAAAAAATTGTTGTTGGACGTGGTGGCGAACAGTTAAAGAAAATCGGGACTGCGGCACGTCATGATATCCAAGACCAATGGGGGGTTAACGCCCGGCTGCATTTGTTTGTGCGTGTTGAACCGAATTGGGAAAATGTGGCCGAAAATTATGCAGACCAAGGGTTAGAATTTAAAAGTTAATTTGAAAATGTTGCATACATCTGACTTTGATTTTGATTTACCGCCGGAATTGATTGCTTCTCGTCCTTTACAGGAACGGGATGCCTCACGCATGTTGGTGGTTTGTGATGGCGTTTATGATAAACATATTCGGGATTTTTTGGATTATCTGAAACCGGGGGATGTTGTGGTGTTTAACAATTCCCGCGTAATTCCGGCACGTTTTGATGCGGATGGACACGAAATAACATTGCACACATCTGTTGATGATAAGAATTGGTGGGGGCTGTGCAAAAAATTCAATAAAATAAACATTGGTGATGTTTTAACAATGACCGATGGAACAAAAATAACCGTCATAAACAAGGATGACGAAAGCGGTTTGCTGTTGCGTTTTGATTGTGAAAATGTTTTTGATGTTTTGGGGCGCGTTGGGAAAATGCCGTTACCACCATATATGAAACGCGATGCCGAGGTTTCTGACCAAACGCGTTATCAGACGGTTTACGCTGACCCATTGGGATCTATGGCGGCACCAACGGCCGGGTTACATTTTACCCCTGAATTAATGTCGGAAATTGAAAAGCGTGGTGCAAAAATTGTAAAGATTACTTTGCACGTTGGGGCGGGGACATGGATGCCGGTAAAAACAGAAAATTTATCCGAACACAAAATGCACAGCGAATGGTGCTGTATTACGCCCGAACAGGCGGAAATAATAAACAATGCTACGCGTGTAATTGCGGTTGGGACAACAACGCTCCGCACATTGGAAAGTGCCGCACGAAAAGTTTTTCCCTTTGGAGGCGAACAATCGGAATATGTTGAAACTCAAGTTCCCCTCCTGCGGAGGGGTGGGCGAAGGCCGGGGTGGTCTTTTGAAGCAGGTAAATTTGGTACAAATTTCAAATTACCTTTTAATAAAAATTTGGTGGAACGTGCTCGTAAACTTCGCAAGGCAGGCAGTCTGCCAGAAGCACTGTTATGGAAAGAAATTAAAGGTAAGCAAATAAATGGTTTGGATTTTGATAGACAAAAAGTTATTGGAAATTACATAGTGGACTTTTTTTGTCCGGAATTAGGTATCGTTATAGAAATAGATGACAAAACGCACGATATGAAAGCTGAATACGATGAAAAAAGAGAAAAATATTTGCGCGGCCTGGGGTTGGAAATAATTCACATAAGTGCAAAAGATGTTTTGGAAAGTCCATCAGCTGTGTCATCGTGGTTAAAAACCACCCCGGCCGTTGGCCACCCCTCCACAGGAGGGGAACGTCGGCGTGTCGCACCGATTTGCAATACAACCGATATATTTATCACACCGGGTTATAAGTTTCGTGCGGTTGATGTTTTGTTAACCAACTTTCATTTGCCAAAATCAACATTGTTTATGTTGGTGTCGGCGTTTTCGGGGTTGACAGAAATGAAGAACGCATACGCACACGCAATTGCCGAAAAATACAGGTTTTTTAGTTATGGTGACTGCTGTTTGTTGTTCAAGAAAGAGTTAAACGATGATTAAGAAACAAAATGTTACAAAGGAATTAGTAAAGGCATTAGATAATCGTTTTGCTGGGACTATATTTGGTTTGGCTCGTTTTTTGGGTATATATTTTGATGAAACAGAGATTAAATATATAGAAACAAAAATGATGACTGACAAAAGTTATAGATTGATTAGTGGTAAAGCGATTGGAAAAATACCGGGTGAAATGTCGTGCCGTTCATCACAATTTTGTGAAATTTGGTTGATGAAATTTTTTGATGATTCTGATATTCCAATTGGTGTAAAATCTTTCATAGTTGGTTATATCGGACACAAGCGTGCAGAGATAAAGATTTTTTGTGGTATGGATGAGTACAATGAACGTGTACAGCAAAAGTTTTTAAGTGAAAGGTGGTTGGAAATATGTCGTTAAAGTTTAATTTGATTGCAACTGATGGAAATGCACGCCGTGGCTCGGTTGAAACCGCACATGGAACTTTTCAAACACCGGCATTTATGGCGGTGGGAACCGCGGCCACGGTCAAGGCGTTAACCATGGAACAGGTTGCCGCGACCGGAACCCAGGTTATTTTGGGTAATACATATCATTTGATGATGCGACCGGGGGGCGATTTGGTTGAACAAATGGGTGGGTTGCATAAGTTTAGTGGTTGGCATGGTCCGATTTTGACCGACAGTGGTGGGTTTCAGGTTATGTCGCTGTCTAATTTGGTAAAGATGCGTGAAGAAGGTGTGGAGTTTACATCGCATATTGATGGCGGAATCAAACACTTTTTGCGGCCCGAAGATTCTGTGCTTATTCAACATCAATTGGATTCGAATATTACGATGGTTCTGGACGAGTGTTTGCATTTGCCGACAGACCGGCGGCGTGCCGAAAAAAATGTTGATATGGTAACCCGTTGGGCGGGGCGTAGTAAAGATGCGTTCGTTAATCGTGATGGGTATGGAATTTTTGGAATTGTTCAGGGTGCTGATTTTCCGGATTTGCGTGAAAAATCTGCACGCGAGTTAACGGCGATTGGTTTTGACGGATATGCAATTGGCGGATTGGCGGTTGGTGAACCCCAGGATGTTATGTTCAATATGATTTCAACCGTTACACCAATGTTACCGACCGACAGGCCACGTTATTTAATGGGGGTTGGAACGCCATTGGATATATTGGGTGCGGTTGAACGTGGTGTTGATATGTTTGACTGTGTTATGCCGACACGTGCCGGTCGCACCGCCCAGGCCTTTACCCGACATGGCACGTTGAATATGCGTAATGCAAAACATCGTGATGATAATTCGCCGATTGATGACAAGTGCGGTTGTCCCGCGTGTAAACTTTCGCGTGCATATATTCATCACTTGATTAAGTGTAATGAAATTTTGGGTGCGACATTGTTGACCCAACATAACCTGTGGTTCTATCAAGATTTGATGCGTGATATTCGTGAAAGTATAGAGCAGGGACGTTTCCAAAAATTTAAAAAAGAATTTATAAAAAATTATACGGGGGAAAACTAAACTGTTGATTTTTATTTTCAAATATTGAAAACTTTGTGGCGTGGTAAAAAGAGGGGTGCAAAATGGCAAAAAAAACGAAAGAAGTTGAAGTAATTGATATGCATGGTGCAAAAACTGTTGCGAAAAAAACATCGGTTGTTACACATGCAAAACGCATCTTTTTAATTGTGACCGTGATATGGTTGGCGTTTGTTGTGTGGTTTCCTTTACATGTCAAGGCACGGTATTCCGGTCCGATAAAGAAGTCTATTGTTGTGTCGATGTTTTTTGATTTGCAACGCAACATTGTTGAACAGTATGAAAAATTATTGGCTGGGATTAAAAACTCTATCGATTTGGAAAAACCTATTGGAATTGCGATTGAAAAAGTAAAAATTGTCGAAGCCCAGGTTGACAAGGTTACCGATGCAACCGCCAAGGCCAAGGATACGACTGCCAGGGCCAAAACCACCACGTCAAATGTCAAGGCTTTGACGGGGCTTGCAAATAAATTTGGTGTGAAAACGAATGCGGTCGACAGTGCGGTGGCCCAGGCTGACAAAGGTATCGACCAGGCAAACAAGGCCGTGGCCAAGGTTGATAATACCGCAAAAATGGTTAACGACAGATTGGACAAGGTTGAAAAAGAATTGACCAAGGTTGCCCAGACCGAGGTTGACAAGATGATTGATGAAGCGGTTAAACATCAACTGGATAAAAATTCGGGTGGATTGGGAACAACATTGTTAACCAATTATGGGATAAAGCACGTATATCCATGGCGACCGTCTTCGTGGCCGGTTGCGGTAAAAATATACAACGATTTGGAAAAATCAAATGTTGGTGTTGTCCAGATTTTGACACGCACGGTTAATAAATACTTTGGCTATGTTGCGTGGGGTTTGGTGATTGCGGCATGGGCGGCTGGGTTGTATATCTGGTCAATGATACATAAAAAATACAAGGCTGTGGTTGCACCGTTTATTGTTTGCCCGCGTTGTGGTCATACATTTGCCGATCGGCGAACAGCGATGGGATTGCTGAAACTTTTGCAACCGTGGAAATGGTTTTAACAGAAAATGCCCCGTTTGGGGCATTTTTTATAAAGTTTATTTTTTACTTGCAATACGAAAAAAGATATGTAAAAATGTGTCCACAAATGCGAGCGTAGCTCAGTTGGCTAGAGCGCAACCTTGCCAAGGTTGAGGTCGAGGG
>JAFSST010000020.1 GCA_017450905.1 Alphaproteobacteria bacterium | reverse complement strand
TCCCAACCAAGGAAAAAGTGTTTGACGTGGATTTTAATACAGATGATATTACGCCGGCAGATTCTATAAAAAAGTATACCGATAATCCGGAATATAAATACGTTTTTATAAATGTTATGAACAAGGGCAGTCCGATTGGTCAAGAAGGATGTCCGTGTGATGGCTTCCCCGCACGGGCGTTTAAACGTGCACGTGATACACTGCAAACCCGCATTGATATAAATCCGGCCAAGGTTTGCGGTTCCGGCACGATTATTGTAGAAGGGCCAGGTGCCGCATCATTACCGGAAGATAATATATTTGGTATCGGTATGCGTGCGGTGGACAGTGCATGGTATGTTGCAAATGGGTGGAAGATAGCCTATCGTGGTGCAACCAAATAATTTTATTGTTTTTTTTATTTCAGGGGCGTTTTTACGCCCCTTTATTTTTCCACTTGCATTAGGTGCTTGAATTTTTCTACAATCAAATTAATAGAAAGGAGAGGAACACTTGCAAGACCGCGTAGAACCGCCAATTTTGCTGTCCAGACTGTTGATTTTTGTGTTCGCCGGAACGGTGGTGGTGCTGTTTGCGATGTTGCTGTCTTTGGAAAAAATGTGTCCGTTAAACAGACCCCAGATATTTTTTCTGACCTCGCGACCAATTGATACAACGGTTCAGTTGACTGAAATGCCGCCAACCGATGAAAATATGGAAATGTATAAACGGGCGTTTGTTATGGAATATGTTCGCACGCGAAACGAAATTGAAAAAAATACTTCGGCGATGCGTAAAAAATGGGGAAACGCTGATGGAATTATGGCATCTTGGTCATCAAAGCCTGTTTATGATGAATTTTTAAAAACGGAACTTTATGTGGCGTTGACGAACAACTATCCGGGCTTTGAATTTGTGTGTCCGGTAAACATCAAACGCGTAATACCACTGCGTGAAAATCAATACAGGGTTGAAATGGCATACCACTGTGAAGATAATAATGGACAAATTAATCAGAAAAATTATACAATACGTATAGGATTGTCGGAAAACCCAAAACAAGATATGGAATGGGGCGACCGAATGAACAATCCGCTGGGACTGAAAGTTTCTGAATACACAATCGAAAATGGCGAAGGCGATCCATTGAATACTGTGTATAAATAAACAAAACCAAGGCACAAGGAAAGGGTTATGAATTTATTTAAAAATCTTAAAACACGTACAATCTTGCTCTGTTTGGCATACGTTTGTGGTGCCGGAACGACATCTGGTTCGGTGGCCGCGACTTATAATGTTGGTGCCCAAGATGCATGGTTAAACCCAAATGCGAATATGACCGCGGGCAGTATAAAACCCGGCTATGCCCAATTGTCGTGGGAAACGGGTGCCGTGTTACCAATTAAATTACGCAATGGGATGATTACATTAATCAATATGCCAAACGGCGAACAAATCGAAGATGCTGTTATCGGCAACAATTCATTTTTTGATATTGATGCAACCCAGGGCGGACGTTCGATATATATCAAGCCCGCGACTGACAATCAGGGTTCTGATACAAATATGATTGTAACCGGAAAATCCGGAAATGTTTACACGTTTTATTTACGCAGCGAACCCGCCAACGCCAGTGAAATTACATATTCCCAGGTTGATGTTGTGTTGGATGGAAACGCACGTTTACCGGGTGCAACAAATACCGCCGCTTCAACCGGCAGTATGAGTTCTATATTCAAAAAGTCCGCCGCCAAGGGTACGGTGTTGGGCGTGGATGGTGAAGATTACGGTTGGATAAAAACAATGAAAATCGACCCGTCTGAATTCAGATTTGATATGGATATATTTGTTCCGAATCCTGATGATTATGTTATCGCACCTGAACGTGTATGGCGTGATCGTGTGTTCACATATATTGATTTCGGGGACAAGGTTATATCAATGACTCAACGTCCGGTTGTATCCTTGTTGGTCGAAGGTGGTGAATCACCGGTCGGATTCCGCACCGATGGTGAAGATGGACGCTTGTTAATTGTCGAAGCGGTTGGCGATATGGTTTTACGCAGTGGTCAACGAATCGTTTGTATCAAAAAACGTGCAAAACCGTTCTTGATTGCCGACACCGCCAGTGTTATGGCCTTGGCCGAGGCAAACGTTGCACAAAGTATGTTATCGGGACAATCGTTGAATAATGTTTTGTATTCCGCAGATCAAACCGCCATCAATGCCGGATATGGAAACTATACCGCCAGCCCGACATTCGTTGGTAATTCGCCAATGCCAATTCCCCAGGGAACAACGGCTGTGACACCGGTAACAATGTATGGCAATACGAACGCCGGCGGTAAAACATCGGGCGTATCGATGTTACCAACCCAACGTGATACCGCGGGTGCATATTTGCCGGCAACAAACATTCCTTTAATCAGCAGTAATCAAAATGGTGTTGCGGTCGAATTGCGTTCCGATACCAGTGTTCGTGCATTGGATGAATACTGGGCTGATTTATTGGCAAAATTCAGCGGCGATGACGGCCAAGGATTACTGACTAAATATAAAGACAGTGTATTTTATGCCGTTGACGAACAAGGTGTCGGCGAGTTGGGTGCAACATCTTCGGCGGCACGTTTATATCGTTTACGTATCGGACCTATGCCGGACATTGATACCGCACAAAAACTTTGCGACCAATTGTTAAAGTTCAGCGGTGCAAGTTGCCAAGTGGTCAGAATACAATAACACACAAATTAATTCGGGAACTGTTATATTATGAGCAAAATAGGTCAACAGATTTCAAACCTGCGAAACACAACGCCAAAGCATGTCCAATGGATATTATTGGGTGCGGCGTTAATTGTTGTTTTGGTTTTGGCGTTTTTACTGATTGGTGGGAAACAAAAAACTGAAATCGTGTTACCCGAAGGTCCCGAAGAAGTCGTATTGCAACCTGAATTACTTATCGAACCACGCGAAACTATCGATTGGTCGAAAACTTTCGTTGGTGAATCCCAGACCCAGGAAGTAAAAATCGGTGTCGCAAACGATACAAAAATAAAAATTATTGATATAAAAATTAATGTCGATGGTTCGGCCGATAACCAGGTCGGAATTTCTGCGGTCCAGGCATGTACCGGTGGCGAATTTATTGTTAACAAGGATACATCTTGCACAATAACCGTAAATTATAAACCACAACGTGTTGTCGAAAATACCAAGGCAACGATTGATGTGAAATGGGTCGCAATTGCCAGTGAAACACAAAACGATATTCCTGATGCCGTAACATTTGTTATTGGTGCCGTTGAAAAACCAAAACCTGTTGTGGAAACACCAAATGTGTCGGCCAACGCCCCCGTTGAATTTTTATCAACCGAATCGGATGCGGAAACCAGTTCGGCAGATGATTTGAAAAATGATTTAGATGACATTGCCCCTGAATTAGTTTTGGATGATGATGTTGATGATTTTGATGTTTTGCCTAATCCGGTGCCTCAACCGATTGTTCCACAAAAAAATAATGCACGTAATAATGATGGAATGAAATTGGCATCGAATCCTTGTTCTGATTTTGCATTTGCGGGTTATGGTTTAAACGGTGTGCAAAATGGTTGGATACGTCCACGTGGTGGTGCGTATTATTTTCATCCTTTTGCGGACAAGAATTGTGAAACGCCAACCGGTATTTATGATTCTAACACCGGATACGTTATGGATATAAATAACCCAACCAAGAAGATTGGGACCGATGCCGAACATATTCGCTTTTTGGCGAATAATCGTTTACCGGAATTAAGCGGTGTTTTGCCAACACGCAGTGAAAACAAAACCAGACAATTAAATCTGGATGATATTACAGAAGAGTTGGCCAAGGTAACCCCGTCAATCAACGAAGACGGTCGTCCAAATCCAATAGTTCACGTATTCAAAAAAGAACGTAAAAAACAAGACAAGGTTTATCTGGGAACGGGCACCCCATTGGCTTCGACACAACCATACGACAGAACATTTTTGTTACGTCAATATAAACCAATTCCTGCGACAATTGTTTCCGATATCCAGGCCGATAAAGATATGTTAGCAAAAGGTTTGCCGGTCCGTGCAACGGTTGATCGCAACGTTTATTCGGATAACGGTCGAACGGTCATAATTCCAACCGGAACATTATTGTTGGGACGTGTTACGGGACAATTACCGGGCCCGTACAAGGCGGTTGGAAAAATGCAAATTGAATGGTATCAATTCATACGTCCGGATGGGGTGGAATTTAATTTTAAAAGTGGTGAAAATCCATTCTCGGGCGATGCCCAGGGACGGCGTGGCGTTCCCGGTCATGGCAGCACCGATTATTTACAACAATTTGTTATGCCGATGTTAACTGCTGTTGTTCCGGCGGCGGTAAATATGATTGCCCCAATATCGGATAAATTTGTTAATCAAATAGATTTGGATAATAATACCGTTGTGCAAAGCGGGACCGTCCGTTCATCGGAAATGGCAAAAAACGAAATTATCACCGCATGGAATAACGTTGCAACAAAATTATTGGTTGATATGATGGACAATACTGTTCCGCCATTTTCAATTGCCGCCGGGACACGCATAACCGTATTTTCACCTGTTGATTTATTGGTTACATGTTATGAAGAATCAGGGGATAACACACGTGAATGTGCCATAAAACCAACAAATACTAACGAAATCCGCACAGACATCACTGACCCAAAATTAGAGGAATCCTCTGATCCTGAAGAATTGATTGGCCAGGTTCGTTCTATGTTGGCCCAGGGGATTTTTAGCGATTGGTGTGAAACGGACAAAAAGACGGGTGCTTCGAGAGCAAAATCAGACACCACAAGTCTTAACAACATGAAAACCCAAGGATACAGCTTTGCCACGGTTGATTTCTATTGCCGTTCACTTGGAACATACCAGGCCATAAATAATGCAAAACAAGAAGCGGTTTTTGCAAATCAAAAGGATGCGTCAAACAAAAACAGTATTGCAAGTACCGGCGGAACAGGGACCAAGGAATACAATACACAAGTGTTGGGATTGAAATACGATGATAATGGGGCAATCCAAAATCCATTCCAAACACAAAGCACCGAAAAACCGGCACCTGCGGCATCGGCGGCACCGGCACAAAGTGCATCTGTTATCACATGCGAAGGTGGTGCTATGCCGGATGCAAACGGATGTTGTCCGGGTGAAACATTGACCGACATGGGCGAAGACGGATTGAATTGCTGTCCGGATGCCGGTGGCGATTGTTTCCCGCCGATAACATATTAAAACTTTCGGCAAAGAAAAATAATCAAACCGCCATATCACAAAGGCGGTTTTTTCACACCATCAAAGGGGGATAAAAATGACATAAAAAACATCAATTATAAAAATTAAAATGAACGCACTTTATGTGCGTTATTTTTTTGAAATCGCACCCAAAAACGATTCGAAAACAAATAAAACAAAACAAAAAACGAATCGAATTTTAGGCATTGATTTCAATTGTCGGTTGTAGTATTTCACACAATCCATATTGTTGATTTATATATTCAACATATAAAACACCAAAACAAAAAGGAGAAAAAAAGATGACACAAACACAAACGATATATACACCTGATAAATTCCAAAACGCCGAACAAATGTGGTTTTGGTTTTTGTATTCAAAATCTGTTCGTAATGATTTTGGACATTACAATTGCCGAACATCAACAAAACGTATTTGTGAATTGGTTGATGTTGAAACGCTGGTTACAAAACTGTATTTATCGGGAAAACTGACACTGAATCATTTGAGTGTTATGAAAGAATATGGCGACCGCCACCGTGCCCCACACCAATATATATGGCGTGAAAATCGCGATGCGACAATCTGGGACGAAGCGATGAAAATACTGAACGATGCCGCAATAAAAAAAGGCTGGATTGAATAAATGTTTTATTATGGAGTTTATTATGGTTATTATTGCATTTGCACCAAAATCTTCCAAAATTTTACCAAATTTATTGTGTCGAAAATTTCGACATTGTGCCGTTATTATTCGCAAAGAAAATGGTTTTACAATGTATCAATTTGTTTCACATAAAAAAGTAAAACGAATTTCCTTGCACCAACGTGACATAACTATTCTGGGGCGAAACGGTTGGCGATTTGTTTACATACCGTGTATGCTTCGACATAATTTCAATCCTGCAATCGCGTGGAGTTGTGTTGATATGGCAAAACGTGCGATTGGATTAAAATCTTTTTGGATTCAAACACCGTATGATTTGTATAAAAGAATCAGTAATTAAAAATAAACGCCCGTTTGGGCGTTTATTTTATTTTTTTTCTAATCGTTTTTTTATTATAAACATTTGAACTATTCCGAATATATTTGAAACCGTCCAATATAAAACCAATCCCGCCGGCATCCACGCAAACATTATTGTAAACAAAACCGGCATCCATTTCATAAACTTTTGTGTTTGGGCAATTGGATTATCGGAATTATTATCCTTTTTAACCTTGGCTGTTTGCAAATACTGTTGCAACCACATTGTAGCACCAATCAATATCGGCAAAATAAAGTATGGGTCCATCGCCGCCAAATCGCGTATCCATAAAAATTCAGCATTACGCATTTGAACAGAAACCAACAACGCCTTGTATAATGCAAAAAATATCGGAATCTGTAACAACATAGGCAAACACCCAGACATCGGTGAAGTCTTGTGTGTTTTATACAAATTCATCATTTCCATTTGCAAACGCATTTTATCGTTCGCATATAATTTCTGGATGCGTTGCAATTCAGGCTGCATCCGTTGCATCGCCAACGTTGATACGTATGATTTACGCGTTAACGGCCACATCAATAAACGCAACAACAACGTCATCAAAATAATGGCTATACCATAATTCATAACCAACGCGTTTAATGTATTTAACAACCACAAAATAGGACGAGCAAAAAACCAAAACCACCCATAATCAATTGTATCATCAATACCACTGATTGTTGTTGCGGCCGAATCTAATATCGCCTGGTCCCGCGGCCCCATAAACAACGTAGTTGTAAATACCGCCCGGTCCGCAGGTGCAATTGCCACCGGTGCCGCGGTTGTCGCCGCAACATATTTTTTCCCAACAGATTTTATCTGCATCGTTTGGTCCGCAGATTTAACATTCGCAACGGTTTCCCAATACTGGTCTGCGAAACCAATAAATCCATTGGTTGTGGAATACGCATACGATTTTTTATCCATTTTATGCCAATCGACATACTGAATCTTGGAATTAACCCTGGCGATTGCACCGGTTGAAACAGCCGCCGAATCAGATTTTAATCCGGAACGAACCATTCGAACGTATGGTGCAAAACTTACCGATTGTTTTGTTTTATTTTCAATTGTGTCGGTGATTGTTACCAAATATCCATCAACATTTATATCACGCGAAAAAATAATTCCATCAGAATTACGCCATGTTGTTTTTCCATTTGATTTTTGCCATACGGTTTTTGCATCAGGTGCCGTTGTCCCGGTGGCGATGAATCCAACCTCGGCAAAATCGTTAGTGTTTCCCAATAACGAGACACGTGTCATATCATCTGATTGAACCGAATTTTGAAAATCGGACAATTCAACATTACTGATGCGAATACCACGAACCTTGGCCACCAATTTATCCGAAGATATTGTTTGTTCCGGAACATTTGTCGTATCATTTGCAATTATCGCGGCATCCGTATCACTGATTACCGGGGCCTGTTTCGGTTCCATCCATTTTCCCAACAACCACCACGTTGCCAGAAAAATAACAAACCACCACACAAATGTTGAAAATTTGGAACGAGTTTTCTTTGTCCCCTGGGATTGGGCCGCATTCCACGCCGCAAACCCAGAACCATTATTATCCAGATATTTTACCATATTATTTTCCACCCTTTACATTATGCAAACAACGATGACGTGCCAAAAACCAATTCAACACATACAAGCACACCCCCACACAAATGAACACATCAGCCATATTAAACGCCGGCCAATGCAAACCACCAATGTGAAAATCCAGAAAATCTACAACCGCACCGAAACGAATCCTGTCAATCAAATTACCAATCGCCCCACCCGCGATAAACATCAACGGGACACGTTCATACGATTGTGCACGTTTGAACAAATAATACAAAATAAACGCAATCACAATTCCGGTAAAGCCAATCATTACCAACGGAAAATTATCCCCCAAACCGCGAAACATTGAAAATGCGGTCCCTGGATTCCACGTAAAAACGATGTTAAAGAAATCGCATACATTTGCCATTAAATAAGGAACCGGGACAACCGACCACGCCGGTCCAACAACAAACATCGAACCAGTGATTAACAATAACAATATCCCCTTGGTCAATTGGTCAAAAAACACCAACCCAAATATCACGGCACATATATTCAATATCTTTTTCATTATTTTATTCCTTGGTTATTGGTCAATATAGCAATATGATGCAACAAAATCAAACATTAAAAATGTCCCCATCGGGACATTTTTTTAATTATGTTTATCGGAAATAGCATTATCCAATTCAGAATAATTTTCCGCACGCATTTCGGCAATAGTATTAGATATTGTTGTATCTGATACCCCCAGTTGCTCTAATACGCCACTGGCCAACATTAACGAAGATTCGATAGTTTCTGGCCATGCCTCTTGGGCACCTTCTTTAATCAATGCACGTGATTCGACCAAGTTTCTTGCACGGGCAAAAATTTTCATTTTTGGTGCGATGCTTTTTATGGTCAACACAGCATTTCGTGCGGTACTGGTATTATCCAACGCAACAACGACCGCCTTGACCCGGCGTGGTGCCAAACCAAATTCACGCAACACCGATTGATTTGTACTGTCGCCATAAAATACGTTATAGCCATTTTCACGCCCCAACATAACGGCATTAACACTTAAATCCAATGCAACATAGGGTATATTCTTCACACGCAAAATATGTGCAATTATTTGACCTACACGCCCGAATCCACAAATTATAACCTCTGGGACAACGGTGTTTTCATCAACATTTACCTGTTTCTTACGCGAACGCACTATGCGTTTTGATTTTTGAATCATATCATATATCGCCAACAAAAACGGTGTTGATACCATTGATAAAATGATTATCGCCGTCAAAATTTCCTGATGTGCGGCGGGAACAGCCTGGATGCCACTGGTTTTCATGGTTTGGAACATTAACAAACCAAATTCGCCGCCCTGGCTTAACAACAATGCGATTAAACGAGCATCTGTTACATGAACATCACGCACACGTGCAACGATAAACAACGCCGAAAATTTAACTGCAACCAATCCGACCATACCCAATGCAACAATATACCAATTATTCACCAGAATGTCTAAATTCAATCCCATTCCCAACGATATAAAGAACAACGATAAAAACAATAACGCATACGGCGATATTTCAGCCCTTATCTGATGATTATAAATAGTTTCAGACATCAACATACCCGCCAAAAACGCACCCAATCCCGCCGGCAATCCGATATAATCCATTATAACCGCCCACAAAACAATGTTCAGCATTACAACCAATAAAAATGCCTCACGCGATTTCAGTTTTGATACCAAACGTAACAAAGGTGTCATTATTAAACGTCCAATAATAACCACACCAAAAATCAACATAACCGATGTAATCAAAACATCTATTACCGTTGCACCGAAATTAAACGAACGTCCCGCCAAAACCGGTAATGTTGCAAGCAACGGAATTGATAACAAATCCTGGAACAATAAAATTGAAAAAGTCTGATGCCCCATCTCCGTGTTCAATTGGTTCCTGTCCGTTAATAATTGTAAATCTTCGGATGTGCTGGACATCGCCAACAACAAAGACACCGTAACAACACCCAATATAGACCACGGTGTAATTCCAACCAAAATTGGGAATAACATTACCGCAACCATCAAAACCTGGGCCGCACCAAACCCAAAAATGGTTCGCCGCATTTGCCACAGGCGTTTCATATTTATTTCCAAACCGATGTTAAACCACAAAAACAAAATACCCAAATCACCCAGGAAACGCCCCGTATCATCGACCTGGAACAAATTCAACACAAACGGTCCCGAAACAATACCGGCTATTAAAAACGCCACCAACGCACCGACACGTGCCGTCCGCAGCAAAAACACCAACACAAAAATCAATGCAAAAAATATCAAAACAGATACTGACATAATACCCCCTCTGCTTTATCACTTGTTACAAGTATAGCAAAAAAACATTAACCACGTGCAACTTGTTTTTTTGCAATTTCCAAAAATTTTTCTGGGCTTAATTCTTCGGCACGTTCTGTTCCGATTAATCCAAACGCACCCCAATCAACATCACGCATTATTCCGCGTATCATTTTCCGCCGCATACCGAATAATTTTGCCG
>JAFSST010000019.1 GCA_017450905.1 Alphaproteobacteria bacterium | reverse complement strand
AGCAAAAAAAGTATAACCATTTTATCTATTTAACATTTGGCCCGCAATTTGCGACAAGCCGCCCAAATTTCCACCAAGCCCCTTTTGTCCCATTAAACTTTTTACATTTTCCATCATATTTTCAGTGTCTGCCTGCTGACCGACACTGCCGATAGCACTGTTCACAAAACCACCCATTGCCTCCATCCGTTTGGCAGCAATCTTTTTGGGCGAACATTTGTCAGCCTTTTCCTTTAACGCGGCCAAACTGTTCGCTTCGGACTTTATATAATCCTTGTCTGAAAAATCAATCTTGTCATACAGCGTCCACAAATTCGTAATTTTCTTTTTATTCCGAGCCTCGCAATTCGACAAGGTTTCACCAGAACTGCAGTATTCGGCAACCGCGGCCTTGGGAAAGCCAGCCCACACAGCACCACGCGCATCAGAATCCGAAAAAGAATCATAACAAATCAACAAAGCATCATCCAACGCGGTAACATTGTTTCGAACGCTGCTCTCGTAACTGTTTACGCCAGTACATTTCAGAATACCATAATCAAACGGATTTTGTGCACCCGCAATTGCCCACTCTTTTATCATATTGTTAACAAACGTGATATCGCTGCTGCTGGGTTCACATTCGGCGGTTAATTCCTGTTGGCTTTTATTAAAATCCATAACAGACGTAGCCAATGATATGACGTTTGGCAATAAACTTGCCCCCAGAGAGGTTTTTGTTGTTGCCTCTTTATCAATCTTGACCGCCGCGGCCTTTTTAGGGGTAAAATTTGACACCGCCGCCATGGCCCCGGAACAAAACACCGCACCAAAGATAACAATAAAAAATAAATTTATTTTTCGCATAAATAAAACTCTCTCTGGAAAGATTATATCATAAAAACGAAAACGAATAAACATAAAAAATTGCTTTTTTGTTTACAGCGGTTTAATATAGTTCTGATGAAACAGGATAAACGCAATCTTATAATTATGTCAAAGCACAGACGTTGGCAACGGCTGTGGCAATTTTTCTTTACCGGATGGGGGTTGGTTATGATTGCGGCGTTGGTCGCGGGTTCGTTGTTCACCAAACAGTTACTGTGGACCCCTATATCGGCGATAAATATGACCGATGTTATCAGTAATCAATTCAAAATGTCCGGGGCCGTATTTGCAGGAACCGACACAAATGGCGAACCGTTCAAAATATCCGCACGGGTCGGCCGCCAGGAATACAATAAACCAGACGTAATCCTGTTGGAATTTGTATCTGGACGAACAACACAAATAAGGGACGGGAAAAAGACGATTTATGATTTTTCTGCGAATCGCGGCGAATATAATCGTGCAAAAAAAACCGTCAAACTTTACGGCAACGTAAAAATAAAAACCAACGATGGAAATAACCTGCAAACAAACGAATTGGTGGTAAGATTATGAAACAGTCTGTATTAAAAATTGAACACTTGTCGAAAACATACGGTAAACGTGTTGTTTTGCGTGATATATCGATGATTGCACGCCAGGGCGAATCGGTTGGGCTGTTGGGGCCAAATGGTGCCGGCAAAACGACCGCCTTTTATTGCATTACCGGCCAATTAAAGGCCACCGGGGGCCAGATTTTCTTAAATTCCCAGGACATAACCAAATTACTTTTTTATCAACGTGCACGGTTACACATTGGTTACCTGCCCCAGGAAAACAGCGTGTTTCGTGGTTTAAGTGTCGAACAAAACATTATGGCGATATTGGAAATTGTTGAACCAGACAGAAAAAAACGTATCGCAAAATTAAATTCTTTACTGGAAGAATTTTCTATTTCTCATCTGCGGAACAGTCCCGCGACATCGTTGTCAGGCGGTGAACGCAGACGTGTTGAAATTGCACGTGCATTGGCAAACGACCCTAAATTTATTTTGTTGGACGAACCGTTCGCGGGAATTGACCCGATTGCGGTAAACGAAATTCGCGGATTGGTATCACAATTAAAAAATCGCGGACTGGGGGTTATTATAACCGACCACAACGTTCGCGAAACATTGGGAATTACCGACCGCAGTTATGTTTTGCACGATGGCAAGATATTAAAACATGGCACCAGCGAAGAAATAACCAAGGATAAAATGGTTAAAAAGGTATACCTGGGCGAAGATTTTGTGATGTAAACAGCGAAACAAACCACTAACCACTATTATTGTCCCGAGCTTGTGCTTGTTGCACCGCCCCAGGTATAACCGCTGGTCGCATCCCAACTCAAACCACTCAGGTAAAAGCATCCATGTGCATCACAAAAACGGGTTTGGGTGGTATAATGGCAATCGGCCGCACTGGTCGCACCGCCATCGGTCGTCTGCCCCGGCCCACAGGGTTCGGTGCAACTAGGTAAAGTATCTGTATCATTATCCCACGAACAGCTGGACGGGGATTTGTAATACCCCCGCGGAACCGGTTTACATCTACAACTTTTGGCATTGTTACTAGAACAATATGCACGCCCACTGATAATACAATTTTGCTCTGATACTACTACTGGAACGCGTGCCATATTCTCATCATTAATACAACTGGTGCAATAATAATAATCAATATAATCATATGCGATTTCGGTTGTTGCGGTACTTACTCTTGCTCCGGCTGTTGGCGAACTTACTTGGGTTGCTATACAGTTAACGTCACCACAGCTATTAAAAGTTCTTATTTGCTTATTAGTTTCTGTCTTTTTGCATTTGTAGTCTTGAGCTGTGATATACACTTGCCAATTTCTTTGGGAATTGTCCCAAAGAGCTCGTCCTTCTACACCGGAAACAGTGCCACTGGTCGTAAACAAATTACAATTCCGGGTGTTGGAGTAGCATTTTTGATTTGTACCACTGGTCGGTTCCAGGTGGTATTGATTTTGACTTATCCAACTGTTGTTTGACGCTGCCCTTTCAAAACAATGATT
>JAFSST010000018.1 GCA_017450905.1 Alphaproteobacteria bacterium | reverse complement strand
TTAAACTGGTTGCGGGGGATGGATTTGAACCACCGACCTTCAGGTTATGAGCCTGACGAGCTACCGGACTGCTCTACCCCGCGATGAACGGGATTCATTATATAGTAATATCGTGAATTGTCAAATAAAAAACCAGATTTTTAACGTTTTTTGCTGTTTTCCACTGTATACAACGTTTTTTTATGTTTTTTATACATACTTGAAATGTATTTTTTTTATTGCTACACTCGTATTGTTGAAAAAATAGGATTAAAAACAATGTTTAGAAAAATTTGGAAGGCTTTCTGGGAACCGATATTACGCCTGTCGATTTTTCAGTGGGTTATCGCACTTGTTATGGCGGGCTTGATTTGGTTCGTTTATTTCACCTGTCGTAAAGAGATTGTCAATTATAAAACATTTAAAAAATACCGTCATAAACCGGCTATTTTCGTGTTTTGGCATGGGCGGAGTATGATGTTGTCGCCAATCGTTTGTTTGGGCGGAATGAAATCTTATGCGATTGCAAGTTTGCACAAAGATGGTAAAATGATGGCAAAGTTACAGCATTTGTTCGGATTACGTGCTATTTATGGCAGTTCGCACAATGGCGGATTGTCGGTATTGCGTAACGGGATAAAGGTTTTACGCCGTGGGGACCATTCGTTGTGTATTTCGCCTGATGGGCCGGGCGGGCCATCGTTGCGTGTCCAAGATGGTGCGTTATATTTTGCTAAAATGAGCGGTGCACCAATTATCCCGGTGTGTTTTTCCGCACGTCATACATGGATACAAAGGCGTTGGGACCGGTATTTGTTGGTGTATCCATTTACAAAAATAAAGTGCAAGGTTGGTGAACCAATGTTTGTTGATTCAAAAATTTCAGAACAAGAATTTGAATCTAAACGCCAGGAATTGGAAGATATAATGGTTAAACAATTACGTGAATTGGATGCTGAATTTAACCTGTATTATGTCGAACAGGATTTTACCGCCGCGGAATTTAAAAAGGCAAAAAGACAGGGAAAAGAACCGAAATTAACTAAAAGGTATAAATAAATGAAAACACCTTGGTGGTTTTTACATAAAACGCCGTTGGCTTTTTTATTATTGCCATTTTCGTTTGTGTATTATATCGCATCCAAAATCGTTTATATGTGGCGTAGTTTATTCGCATATAAATCTAAACGCCGGGTTATTTGCTTTGGTGGTATATTGGCGGGCGGTGTTGGTAAAACCCCGATTGTTCGCAGTATCGCAAAAATGTTTGATTCGCCCGTGGTTATGCGTGGATATAAAAAAAGTGCCAAAACTTCTAATGTTGGTGACGAGGCGATGATGTTGGCAAATGACGGTATTGCTGTTCACGTTGGTGACAGAAAAAGCAACATTATGTTGTTGGATAAACAATCTGATACCGTACCGATAATTATGGATGATGGTATGCAAAATCCAACAATTAAAAAGGATATTTCAATCTTTGTTTTTGACCAAGGATTGGGGTTTGGAAATGGTTTTATTTTGCCGGCTGGGCCACTGCGGGAACCGCGTAATGCCGTACGCCGTGCCGATGCAATTATTGTTTTTAAAAGTAACAAACCCAAAAAAAATTTTAATTTACCATCGTCTGTCCCGGTGTTTTTCGCCGAAAATACGGCTGTTTCGCCGTATAAGAGCGGCGCGCGTATCGCCGCATTTGCCGGGATTGGGTATCCAAAAAAGTTTTTTAATTCGTTAAGCGGTGTTGTTGCAACGCGGGCTTTTCCCGACCATTACCAATACACTGACCAGGATATTCAAGATTTATTTAATTGGGCCGAAAAAAAAGATGCGTTATTGGTTACAACAGAGAAAGATTGGGTTCGGTTGCCAAAAAATGTTCAGAAAAAAATTAAATTTGCAGAATTAAAAACAAAAATTGATGATTCTTTTTTGGTTTGGTTAAAGGAGAGATTAAATGCCAACAATTAAGGCTGATGTAAAACTGTCTGGTCGTGGTATTCATTCCGGAATGCCGGTCAATATGGTTATAAAACCATCAAAAAAACCGGGAATTTTCTTTCAGCGGGTTGATTTAAAGGGAACAAAACCAATTCTGGCCGTGTTTGATAATGTTGGTGATACGAAAATGCGTAACACAACAATTGGCGATTTGGCATCGGTACATGTTCAGACAATAGAACATTTAATGGCGGCGTTATTTATGGCGGGGATTGACAGTGCAATAATCCAGATTGATGGTCCGGAAACACCTATATTGGATGGCAGTGCCATAGAATTTTATCGTGCGATATCAAATGCAAAAAAGGTTGGTAAAAATCTGAAACGTATAATTGTTCGGCGACCGGTTCAGGTGTGTGCCGCCGATGTGTTGCGTGAATTACCGTTATCTGTGCGATTCAAAATTTTTATTCATAATTTGATTTCAGGACGAAAATCAGACGGTTTTGTTCGGTTAAGTCCATCGGAAAAACCGGTGTTGGATATTACGGCGACATTGGTGTATCCGGAAAAAATTATCGGCCGGCAAACATATTCGTATTCGTTTGATGGAACAAAAAAATCCGTCCAAGATTTTATTAAAAATATCGCCAGGGCCCGGACTTTTGGTAAATTTTCTGAATGGGAATACTTAAAGGCCCACGGTATGGGGCGTGGTGCGGACGAAACAAATGTTATTGCATTAAATGACCGTGGAGATGGGACATTAAATTCTGTTTTTTGGCCCGATGAATTTGTGCGTCATAAAATAATTGATGCGATTGGCGATATGTTCACATCGGGGGGATTTGTGATTGGAAAACTGGAATCTTACAAGGGCAGTCATGCGATGAATAATCTGGTTTTGCGAAAATTGTTTTCGGATAAAGATAACTATGAAATAATCGATTAAAAACATATAAAAACCAAGGGAAGGAAAAAATGAAAAAATTATTATGTGTTGGTTTATTGGTTCTTGCCGGATGTGGCGGGTATATCAAAAGTGAAAATGGCAGCGAAAACCTTATTCGTTTCAGTTCCCAGCCCAATGGATGCGAATATCTGTATGAAATAAATACAACGGCATCGGTTTATGACGAGTCAGACGCATACAGGTATTTAGAAAACAGCATTATGAATCAATCCAAGGGCGGAAATTCTTACTGGGTTAAAAGTATAGAAAAACGTCAAAATCCGGGTATTGTTTTTGGACCTGAAAAATCTTTTGTAATGCAGGCCAAGGTTTATAATTGCATCGCAAAATAGTTTGATTAAACAATATCGTAACAGAACAAAAACCGTTATGAAAATAGCGGTTTTTTATTCTGGCGTTATTAAATGTTTTTGTGTTATAATCTTTTGACAGAATAACGAGAGAGAAGTTTTGGCGGGACAATACGTACAAATTCACAGAAAAAAATATGCGGCGGGATTGCTATGGCAACCGTTGGTTTCGGGGTTTACACCGCGTGCGTATGCGGCAAAATTAGCACACGGTATCGATAAAAAACGTGGTTTATATACCGTATATCGTCAAATGGTTGGTTTGGGAGCACGGCGTTTGGGGCATTGTTCGGGAATGCCGTCTGTGGCCGCCGAGATAGCCGAGGCATTATCCGAGTATTCTTCGGTATTGGCGGTGTTCCAGGTTGGGCAAAAATATGTTTTGGTTGCAATCAGAAATGGCATAATTTTGCACGATATGTTGTTTGATGATATGGCATCAGCACGTGCAATGTATGTTGATTTAGCCAAGATTCCTGATTGGGGTGCGTTATTTGCACCCGGCGTGTGGGGAATGCCACGTGCGGTTGAACGCGATTTGATTGAAATGATTTCTGGGGCTGGACGTGCGATTTTGCGTCCAATCAGTCGGTTTGGTGCGAATTTCATATCGTTATTAATGATGGTGGTGTTTATTTTATTGATGATGTATGTTTTTCGGGAACCTATTAATCAAATGGTTTCGCCAAAGCCCCAGATAGCAAAAATAAATCCTGAATTAGCATTGGAATACAAACGCCAAATCGAAGAAAAAAATAAAGAGTTGGACGAACAATACAATACTCACCAGGAACCAGAACCATTGGTTATGCCGTATGAATTATTACCTGATGTTGCGGCACGTGCAGATTTGTGTTATCGGGCGATTGGGTTTTTAATGCAACAAGTTACAGGTTGGAATCAGACCAGTGCCGAATGTGGTGAAACCCATGCGGTTGCAACATTTAAACGTGATTTTGGGACGGTGGATGGTTTTTATTCGGTGGCGGAAAAAATTATGCCCGGTGTTTTTGTTCAAGAAATTTCTGATGACCAGATTTCTGTTCGGGCAAAATTACCAATCTTGGCAAATGTTGCATCCCAGGATTCCCGTGATACTGATTCTTTGGTGCGTGATTTAGTCAGTCGTTTCCAGGGAATAAATACCGGTGCAAACATTATGTCGGTTGTTGATACGGTTACAAATGGGACCCAAAGTGCGGAATTGTTTTTGGTCGAGGTTTCGGCCGAATCTAAATTATCACCATCGGAATTTATGCGTATTTTTGATGGTGTAGGCGGGGTTTATATGACCAAGGCCGTATGGAATACAATGAAAAAAATTTGGAACTATGAGGTGATAATTTATGCAAAATAAAATAAAAATGTTTTTTTGTGTTTTTGGTTTCGGTGCGTTGTTTTTTAATGCCGGCCTGGCAGAAGAAGCAATGTTCATAGAACCCGATGTTCAAAACGACACCATAATGGTCGAAGATTTTTCGCCCGAAGATGTGTCTGCTGCGGCAATAGAAGATTATCAGGTCGAAGGTTCCTTGTTTGACCAGATTACAAATCTGGAACAGGAAAAGGTTTTGATGCAATTGGAAAAAGAACGTGCACAATTAAACCTGGATTTGGATAAATTAGCGGCGGAAAAAATAAAACTGAATATGGAAATTGAAAATTTGTCCGGTCGTGCCGAACAACAGCAACAGGAATTAGAGGCCGAACGTGCACGCCTGGATGCCGAGGCCAGAAAATTAGAATCCCAAAAAATCGCGTTGGAAAACAAACAAGAAGAACGTGTCCAAGAACCGGTCATTGTGCAAGAAAAACCAAGGGATACAACAACATTTGATAAAAAATATAAACTGGTTAACGTATTCGGGGCGGGAAACCAATTACAGGCAACAATCCAGGATATTTCAACCGGTGGGTCCAGACGCGTTAGTGTCGGTAAAAAAATGGACGGGTATGTGGTTAAATCTATATCGTTGGACGAAGGTGTAGTTTTTGCCAATGGTGATGAAATTCAAACACTGAATATCGAAAATAAAAAATAGTGAAATGTCAGAACAAGAAAATAACATTTTAGACCAAGAATCAAAAAAACTGTCCGTTCCGGTGGGGTTGGAACACGCCGAAAATAACGATATTATTGAATACCTGTTTTCGGAAAACAATCATTTGTTGACGGCACCGGGCGGCGAATTTGAATTACCAAAAGAAACCCAGGGGTTATTGGCGTATTTTTCCGGTGGGTGTATTATAATTTCACGAACCCACAGATATGACGGTCGTGTTTTGGCATTTTTGGATTTGTTAAAACGTAAAAAACGCCCTATGCGTGAACCGTTTTATTCTGATTTAGGGTTGGTTTCCGGAATTTATAAATTTTATGAAAATAAACTGGGGGCCGGGGACAGGTCGCGTTTGGATTATAACAATCAAATGCAAAAAGATTTTGTTGATATTATCGCACGTGCCGCCGCCCAGAAAGTGTCTGATGTTCATATCGAGGTTGCAGACCAAACAACCATATATTTCCGTATAGATGGCAGTATGCAACCAGTAATGGAATTTAATGCGGGGTGGGGGGAATCGTTTGTTCGTGCCGCGTTTGCATCGGCCGATATATCAAATGCTAACTATGCACAAAACGAATATCAATCGGCACAAAAAGATGGTCGGACACCACTGCGTGGGACCAAGGATTTATATCTGCCACGTGGCGTGTTAAGTATCAGAATGCAATTTTCACCAATCGCATTCGGCAGCAGGTATGTCGTTATGCGTTTGTTGTATGATAACCCATCGGAAAGTATAAAAACCGAACAAGAATTTGGTGAATATGAACAAAAATTATTGCGGCGTTTACGTTCGTTCCCAACGGGGTTGGTGGTTGTTGCCGGTCCAACCAGTTCCGGTAAATCAACAACGCTTGTTCGCAATATGGTTTTGATGTTAAAAGAGCATCACTATGAAATAAACTTGATTACGGTTGAAGACCCGGTCGAACAAAAAATCTTTGGTGCACACCAGATACCGGTTGTTAATACCGCCAACGAAGAACAACGCGAATCCGAATATACCGAGGCACTGGCCGCCGCATTACGCAGTGACCCTGATACGCTGATGGTTGGGGAAATCAGAACGTTGGCCGCGGCACAATTAACGGTCAAGGGTGCATTGTCGGGACATAATGTTTGGACAACGTTACATGCAAATTCTGCGATGGCGGCATTGGTTCGTTTGTTGGATATGGGGGTCGAGGCATTCAAGTTAAAGGAAGAAACCATGATGCGTGGATTGGTTTCTATGCGTTTGTTTAAACAACTGTGTCCGCATTGTCGCGAACGTTTAATAAATCATCCGGAATACCCGGAATATAAACGTGTCCGTGATGCGTTTGGCGATTTGGGATTGGCCCAGGTTTATGTCCGTGGGACGGGGTGCGAACATTGTAATGGAACCGGAACGTTCGGTCGTATCAAGGCGGGCGAGATTATTATTACAAACAGTGAATTTTTGGGGTTGGCATTGGCCGGAAATACCGATGGGGCCGTCAAATACTGGTTAGAAGAAATGGATGGTCGCACGTTAAAAGAAGCCGCGTCAGCATTAATGTTACAGGGTATTATCGGTGTTGACGAGTTAGAACGCTGGGTCGGATTATTAGACAGACCAGGGGTATATTGATATGAACAAACTAGAACTGTTTTACGCAAAAATGGTATGCAGATTCAGTACCGAAAAACGCATTTCAATTTGGCGTAAATTGGTTTCATTGTTGAAAAATGATTTTACATTGGTAAATGCACTTAATCGTATTCAAATGATTGAATCCAAGGGTGGTCTTAAACCAAACGAACCATTTGCAATTTGTATGCGTGAATGGGAAAAAAATCTTGAACGTGGAATGACTTTTTCCGAAACAACACGTGGTTGGATTCCCGCAGAAGAAACATTATTGTTAACATCTGGGAATATATCCAGTTTGGTTGTGGCGTTGGAAAATGTTGGTCGCATAGTTGCCGCAAATAAAAGAATAGGGTGGGCTGTTTTTGGTGCGATTGCGTATCCGTTGTTGCTGGTGGTATTGGTGTTCGCGATTATTATAATGGTTGGTATTTATCTTGTTCCGCCATTATCCGAAGTTGCCGGGGCAAATATGGTTTGGCAGGGAACGGCGGCATCGTTAATATGGTTATCGAATGTTGCAGGACGATATTGGCATATTTTGGCAATGCTTTTTTGTGCCTTGGGGATTGCAATATGGGCATCAATATCGGTATGGTCGGGCCGTATCAGAACATTGTTTGACGGTTTGCCACCATGGAACATATACAAAATACGTATGTCGGTTGGGTGGATGATGTCTTTATCGGCGTTGGTGTCGGCGGGGATAACGATACCTGATGCGATGCGTATGCTGGCGGATAACGCGAACCCATATTTACGCAACATATTGGATAAAACGTTACGTTATATTGCAAATGGTGATAATTTGGGTGATGCGTTGCATAATACGGGGGCGAATTTCCCAAATGCCGAATTGATTGGGGATTTGGCGATATATGCCGATATGAATGATTTTGATAAAAACCTGACCGAGATAGCGAATGATTATCTGGAAAATTCTGTTAAACGTATTGAATCTGTGTCTGATACATTAAATACGGTTGGTGTATTGTTGATATCTGGGGTAATTGCATGGATTGTTTTGGGAACGTTCCAAATGCAGGACCAAATAACCGCTGCTTTATCATAAATTTGACAATTGAAATTTTTGTGTTATTCTTGTTCGTAACAAGCAAGGGGTTTAATTATGGCTTTTATGAGTATGTGTGATATTACAAAAGTAATTATAACAATGGATGCACAAACTTTGCGTTCCATTGATGTGTTATTGGATTCGTTTGCCAATGGCGATTTCTTTTCAAAAATGAACAAGGCATTAGATGTGTGCAAAAACAAAGATATGAAAGATTTAATCGTTCGTATTTCTAATTGCTATATGTCGTATGAATATAAAGATTCAAAGGATTTTATAACAATGTTGAAAAACGTTGTTTCGTGTTTCAGAAAACCCAGTTCTGATAAACTTAATGAATTTTTGTTGGCAATAAGTTTCTTTGATGATGAAAAATTGCGATATGACACATTAAAGGCATTATCACAAGTTTCTGTAAAAGATAAAAATATAAAAAATCAAATTAGGCTTGATATATTAAAAACAAAATATGCAACTGTTTCTGATTATAATGTTGTTGTATCTGCGTGGGCAAACAATCAAATTGAATTACAGGATAAAAATTTACAATCGTTAATAAATAATTGGTTGGCGGCATTTGTTGCGTATGTTTCCATCAAACAACCTGTTGATTCTTTTAATTATGTTATGCACCAGGTTAATAAAACCGTAAATGAAGTTGCGGTCAAATCACCAGATATTGCGGATAATATACGTATTTCTTATGCTATAAGACCACAAAACGTCTATATCCAGCAAGATTATATAAATCGTTTTAGTGGAACTAATTTGATTGAAACGGCACAATTGCAAAAGAACGTTTCAATGGCCAGGGAAAAGAACACTTATTTAAAACAAACAAATTCAGAATTGCGTAGTAATTTGGAAAGTTCTGATAAATTAAATAAAATGTTGCAGGAAACATTGTCAGAAAAAAACCAAGAAATTAAAGCATTGGAAAAATATATCGAAACTTTACAGGCACAATTACGCAGACACGGGGTGTTTGTCCCTGCAAGACATATTTAAGTAAAAAGGTGCCAAACGGCACCTTTTCTATACCATGAATGGCAGATTTTCCAACGTGCCCTCGGCGACACGCAGATTCACGTCAATCATTAAAAATACACAATCAGGACTGGACATCAATTCCGGATTAAACATATGTGGCGACAACAAGTGGCTGGTGTTAACCGATATTTTGGTTATCAAATGGTCATCGTCCAACAATGTATATATCGGACCAATATCACGCGGAACGTTTTGTCCTATTTCGTGTTCGTTTTGTGGACAACGCAGGCCATCAAACAATGTTTTGATGCGATTATCGATGTCTGAACGTGGAACACCAACAATTTCAGAATGCAGCATTTGAATATCCAATTCCGCAATCAATTTTAATTTTGGCGTGATAATAGGATTCCAATCTATGCCCCCAACGTGTCGTGTGGTGATTGGGCTTTTGGTTGCATCTGGTAACATATATTTGGTCAAATTATCCCATGGTTGGTGTTCAACCAGTTTTTTAAGTTGTGGGTGAAATTGCATACGGATGTCAGATATGTGTTGGGCCCGTTTTTTTGGGTTTACCAAAATATCGCCAAAATACAATAACTTAAATTTCATTTTGTTTCACCTTTTCTTGTAATTGTTTTAAAATATCGCTGAATTTTTGTTGTGCTTCGGGTTCCGGTCGCAGATGATATGCTTTCTGGTGCGGGAGTCTAATAATAATTTCACGTGCCGGTCTGCGTGGCAATGCGGCCTTGATATTGCGTTTATGTGCGTATTCCATGGCTTTTTCCACCAAATCAAATGGCAAATTGTGTAAAATCGCATAGTTCTTTGCCGTTATATAGTCGGCCTTGGTATAATGTTCGTCCATAATTTTATTCCTTTATTTTGTTCCTTTTTTCTTTACAATTATAGCATAAATTGCTATGTTTTCGATATAAAAAAGAAAGGAAGTTTCAATGGCTGTAAATAATGAATATACTGGTGATTCCATTAAGGTTTTAAAAGGGTTAGAGGCGGTTAAAAAACGCCCGGGAATGTATATCGGTGATGTTGGCGAAGGTGGGGCTGGTTTGCACCACATGATTTACGAAGTTGTTAATAACTCTATTGACGAGGCAATGGCCGGATACGCCGATACTGTTTATGTTTCATTAAACCCAGACGGCAGTGCGACCATCCGCGATAACGGTCGTGGTATGCCATTTGATACAAACCACGAAACAGGCCGTAGTGCGTTGGAATTGATTATGTGTGAATTACATGCCGGTGGTAAATTTGATAACGAGACAAACGGTGCGTATAAGGTTTCTGGCGGTTTGCACGGCGTTGGTGTGTCGGTGGTGAACGCGTTGTCCACGTGGTTAGAGGTTCGTGTTTGGCGTGGTAGTCAACAGGCTGAAATGAGTTTCGCCGAAGGTGTCCCAACAACGGATTTGAAAATTACCGAAAACAAATCAGGGTATGAACACGGGACCGAGGTTACTTTTTTACCATCCCCGAATACATTTGCATCAACTGAATTTAATTTCGATACGTTGGAAAACTGGTTGCGTGAACAATCTTACTTAAATGCAAACGTTCGTATTATTTTCGAAGATTTACGTGGTGGGGAAAAGAAAGAACGCGAATTTCATTCGGTTGACGGTTTGTCCGGGTTTGCAACATATTTGGACCGGTCCAAGGAATTATTAAACCGCGACCCTATACAAATGATTAAAACAATTGACGAAAGTTATATCGAGATTGTTTTACAATGGACCACGGCATATACCGAAACATCATTATGTTTTACTAACAACATTCCAAACCGTGATGGTGGAACGCATTTGGCGGGATTTCGTGCGGGGTTGACACGTGCGATTAACAAATATATCGCCGAACACAATACTAAAAAAGATATTAATTTATCCGGTGAAGATTTCCGCGAAGGTTTAACCAGTATTATCAGTGTGAAAATACCTGACCCGAAATTTGGTTCCCAGACCAAGGATAAATTGGTTTCCAGCGAGGTCAGACCAATTGTTGAAAATACTGTATCGGAATTGTTGTATCAATATCTGGAAGAAAACCCAACAACGGCAAAATTGATAATCGACAAGATACTGGAAGCCGCCACCGCACGCGAAGCCGCACGCAAGGCACGCGAGTTGTCCCGTAAAAAAACAGGACCGGAACTTGGTGGACTGCCCGGGAAATTGGCGGTGTGCAGTGAACGCGACCCGGCAAAATGTGAACTGTTCATAGTCGAGGGGGATTCGGCTGGTGGTACCGCAAAACAAGGACGCGACCGCAAAACCCAGGCTATTTTACCGTTACGTGGTAAAATTTTGAATGTTGAACGTGTTCGTTTTGATAAAATGCTGTCTTCGGATACGATTGGTGCATTGATTACCACAATGGGTGCCGGTATTGGTAAAGATGATTTTGACGTTGAAAAAATGCGTTATCATAAAATTATTATCATGACCGATGCTGACGTTGACGGTCAACATATTCAAACGTTGCTTATGACGTTCTTTTATCGTCATATGCCCGAAGCAATTGAACGTGGATACATATATGTTGCTAAACCGCCTTTATACGGTGTAACGCGTGGGAAACAGCAAATTTATTTACAAAACCAACGTGAAATGGATGACTATTTGATGGAACAATTGGCAACCGATGGTGTTGTTGAAATTGCATCCGGCGAACGTGTATCTGGGGCGGATTTGAAACGTTTGTTGGGGTTGGTATTGAATATGCGTAACACATTACAGGCGTTAAGTCATGTTATACCGCTGCGTTTTGTTGAAGCATTGGCATTAAACAAAACATTTGATTCCGAGACAGATGAATCATGTGCGGCGGCGGCGAAAATGTTGGATGCCCAGGAATTGGAATTTGAACGTGGTTGGCACGTTACTTCAAGTGATGCAGGCATCACAATTTCACGAACTTTACGCAGTGTAACAGAAACGTATTTGTTGCCACGTGAAAAAATTAACTCGGCGGAAATTGCCGCATGGCGGCGTATGGACGGCCATGCCGAATTGGTTGAAACGTTTGCAAACCCGACTGTTCTTACCGTAAAGAGCAAATCGCAAAAGATTTGGGGTGCATTCAATTTGTTGAATACCGCATTTGAATACGCGAAAAACGGGTTAAAGATTCAACGTTACAAAGGTTTGGGTGAAATGAACGCTGAACAATTATGGGAAACCACAATGGACCCGAATCATCGGTCTTTGTTCCAGGTTACAATCAATGATGCGTCCCAGGCTGATGCGGTTGTATCAATGTTGATGGGCGATGTTGTTGAACCACGGCGTGACTTTATCGTTGAAAATGCATTGGATGCTAATTTGGATGTGTAATGTTTGATGCAAAATGGTTTTTTGATTTAGAAAAACAAATATATGATTTGGGTATCGCGTGCGATGCCCAATCTTTTGATGAAATAAAACAAAATCTGGCACATCCGCGGCGATTTTCACCAGATGAGTTTTTTGATATGTGTGCCTATGTTATTTTGGCCGGCGGGTTTTCACAAAAAACCGCAAAAAGGATACACGCAAAAATTATCGAATGTGTTCATGCGAATGGGGCGGATTTCAACGTATTGATAAAATTATTTAATAATAAAAATAAAATAAATGCGATATGTTCCATTTGGAATAATCGTAAAAAGTTTTGCGATGGGTTTTATTCGGCACAATCAGACGATGAACGTGTATTATACCTGGCGACCTTGCCACACATTGGAAAAATAACCGCGAATCATTTGGCACGGAATTTAGGTATTGATATTGTAAAATACGATGTATGGATTCAACGCTTGGGCGTTCTGTACGGCGGAAACATGGCGTTTTTTGATAAAATAAATAATGGAAAACTGTCCCCAGAAATAAAAAAAATCTGTGATGATATGTTTGAAAAATTATCAAAAGATACCGGATTACCGCGTGGATATATCGATGTCGTTTTATGGAAATCGGCACAAACTGGACTAATTAAATTTTAATGGGGTGAAAATGGTCGATGTGAAAATAGAAGAATCTTGGAAAAGTGCATTAACATCGGAATTTGATAAAGATTATTTTATTAAATTGACGGATTTTGTTCGGTCTGAATATCTGGCGGGTAAAAAAATTTATCCGGAACCAAAAAATATATTTAATGCGTTTAATCTTTGCCCATTCGACCGCGTTCGTGTTGTTATCATTGGTCAAGACCCGTATCATGAACCGGGCCAGGCACACGGGTTGTGCTTTTCGGTCCCTGATGGCGTTAACCCACCACCATCATTGGTGAATATATACAAAGAAATTGAAACTGATTTAGGCCGACCCAGTAAAACACACGGTGATTTAACCGATTGGGCACGCCAGGGTGTGTTGTTGTTAAATTCAACATTGACCGTTGCGGCACATCTGGCGGCATCACATGCGGGTCATGGATGGGAAGAATTTACCGATGCGGTAATTCGTGCCTTGTCCGGGCGTAGCGGTTTGGTTTATATGCTCTGGGGGTCGTATGCACAACGCAAAGCCGCCATTGTTGATGAAACCAAAAATTTGGTTTTGAAAAGCGTGCATCCATCGCCGTTATCTGCGTTCAGGGGCTTTTTCGGTTGTCATCATTTTTCCCGTGCAAACGAGTATTTAACCCGTCAAGGCCAATTGCCAATTGAATGGTAATATAATTAATTTTGCCTAGAAATTATATGTTACACCAATCCCATAAAAACCATAGGAATAATTTTTAGGGGATGTGTTTGCGTTGGAAAAATGTTGCATAAATAATTCCAATCCCCATTTATCTGAAATGTGCCAACCGGCAATCAATTTGAATTGAAATAACAATTTCGCCCCCAATCGTTCATTTTGTTGGGCTTGCAGTCCGATGCCAACCCCGGTTGCAAAAAAGAACTTTTCAAAACGTGCCAATGAAATATCTTCGGATAAAAATAACATTGGTGTTATATAAGAGTCCCAATTCCAACCGTATTTTTTTGCAAATCCAATTGTTTGTGCGATGTTTAATGATTGGCGTGCGGGTAACCTGAAAAAATTAGTTGGTTGTGAATACTGTAAATGCAAAATGTTAAACGGGACAAATCGTGCCGGTGGCGGGACAATAAAGCCACTGTCAACGCCCTGGGCAACAAAGAACGACATTTGGTTATTGTATTTTCCGGTAAACGGGTTGGTCGCCGCCGCCGTGGCATCAAAGGCCGTTGAAATAACGATAAATAAAAAACACACCAATTTTTTCATGCTGTATATTTTACTATAATTGCCGTTTGGTTACAAGATTTTGTTACAGATAAAAACGTTATTTTTGTATGAAAAGAATCATAAATAAAACGGGTTGATGGATTTTCTTGCAATTGGAAAATTGTCTGTTATAATGGTTGCACTTTGGCGGCGTAGCTCAGTGGTAGAGCAGAGGAATCATAAAACTTTGACCTACTGTGGGATACAGCGTCAAACAAGTGTATACTGCTTGGTTTTCTGCGGTTTAACGTGGTTAACAAAAAAGTATAGAAATATGTAGAAATTCGTAGAAATGTGGGTTATTATATGCATAATTCTACACAACGACTACACGAAGTTCTACACGCAGAATTTTTTTGGCGGAGTAGCTCAGTTGGCTAGAGCGGTGGAATCATAATCCATGTGTCG
>JAFSST010000017.1 GCA_017450905.1 Alphaproteobacteria bacterium | reverse complement strand
TTTGTCGGTTGGGGCGTTGCCGAATGGGTATTTGGTTTATCGTCAAACGACACAACGTTGATGCGTGTTGGGGGTTCTAAAATCTCGGTTCAACAATATAACGCGGCAAAATCGATGGAATTGTCGAATATGTCCCGTACTGAACAACGCACTATTTATACAGACCCGGTGAAATCTGCTGAATTTCAACGCGGGATTGTTAAAAAGTTATCAACACAAACGATGCTGTCAAATCACGCGAACAGTTTGGGATATGTTGTTTCTGACCATGGTGTTGCAAATGAAATTCGTAAATTCCCCGAATTTCAACAGAACGGCAAATTTTCACCCATTATGTTTCAGTTGATTATCCAAAATTCCGGATACAGCGAGACAGATTTTGCGAACATTGTCCGCGATCGCACATTACGTACGATGGTCTTGAACCCGATTGAAAAATCTGTTGCGGTTCCGGCGTTCGTAATAAACGCGATGTATAATGCACGCTATGGCGAACGTGCAATTGATTTTACAACCGTAAAGTTTTCTGATTTCAATGTCGGGACACCGACTGATGAAAACCTGCGTGAATACTATGCACAAAATCCGCAACGTATCGCCGAAACCCGTAACATATCTTATGCTTTGATTGGTGCGGAAATGGATAAACCCGACCTTTACGAGGCCGGATTAAAGGCGGCACAAAAATTAGAAGATGACATTATCGCCGGTGAAACGTTATCGACCGCTGCCAAAAATCATCGTGCAAAATATGTTAAGTATGAAAACATATCGAACAAAAATTTACCGAACGATAAAAATATCGATTCTGCGATGATGTCAAAAATCTTTACAATGGACGAAAACACAGAAAGCGAATTGATTGAAACCAAAAACGGATTTATGATTGTTCGTGTCGATAAAATTACCCCCGAACATAATGCTGCATTTGAATCAATCAAATCGAATCTGGTCAACGATTGGCGTAAATCAGAACAAAAGAAACGTGCGTATGTTCGTGCTAATGAAATTTTGACCGAATTGAACAAGTCTGGGAAAATGCCGAACAAAAAATCGGCTACTGTCTCACGTGCGGCTGGGGCACCAACGGATGTTTTGGTTGCGGCGTTTAAAAACCCGATAAAAAACAATTCGATTGTTCCCGGTCAAAACGAATTTTATGTTTTGCACATCGATGCCGCAAAAAAACCACTTTTGGATACAAAAAAGATGCAAAACATCAAAACAGACATCAATAATATGTCGCATCAACATATCCAGGATGATTTTAATTCATTCCTGATGCGAAAATATCCAATGAAGTTGAACGAAAAAACATACAATCGTTATGTGAAATAAATGATGAATTTAACCCGCCAAATTGGCGGGTTTATTTTGTTTAAACTTTTTTTAGAAAAGAACGGGACGCACCCCTACTAACTACTAACCACAATTCACCAACACCGCGATTCCAGGTAACTCACGCCCTTCGATAAATTCCAAAAACGCACCGCCGCCGGTTGAAACATACGATATATCATCCGCCACTCCACATGCGTGCAACGCCGCAACCGTATCACCACCACCAACAATACTGTCCAATTTTCCGGCACGCGTATTTTCCGCAATCGCACGTGCAATCGCAAACGAACCATACGACCATGTTGGTTGCCATTCTGCCATACCAACCGTTCCGTTCCAAATAACGGTTGCCGCCTGCCCTATTTCCGCAACATCACGTGCAGTTGTTTTTATTCCAGAATCAATAATTACATCATCTGGTTTTATATCATCCATATCGCGATTTTCACGTTTCGCATCAGGCTTAAATTCCGAACCCACCCCCTTGTCCAGCGGGATTAAAACACGACAATTGTTTTGCCGGGCGTATTCTAAAATTTCTAATGCGTTTTTCGCCTGGTCTGGTTCATATAATGAATTTCCAACCGATGCCCTCAATGCGAAATTAAATGTTGTTCCCAATGCCCCACCAATAATCAACGTGTCAGACATTTTTACCAACGCACGCAACACACCGATTTTTGTTGAAACCTTGCTGCCCCCGACTATTGAGAGTAACGGACGTTTTGGGTTTTGCATAACATCGGTTAAATGTTCTATTTCCGATGCCAACAACAACCCGGCACACGATGGCAAAAATTCCGTAACACCAACCGTGCTGGCGTGTGCACGATGCGACACCGCAAACGCATCATTTACATACACATCAAAACCAGATGCCAATTTTTTCGCAAAATCCAAATCATTTTTTTCTTCACCATCATAAAAGCGAACGTTTTCCAACAGCACAACATCGCCATCATGCATATTCGCCATAAAAGATTTATCCAAGCAATCAGGAATCAATGGCACACGCATATATTCGGCAACGGGTTTTAACGAGTATTCCATATTACGCACACCCTTTGGCCGGCCCAGGTGCGACACAATCGCCACACGTGCACCCATTTGTTTTAATGTGTTTATTGTTGGCATACTTTGGTCGATACGAAACGCATCGGTAATTTTGCCGTCCACAATTTGCACATTAAAATCATCACGCAACAAAACATATTTGCCACGTAAATCTAACCCCTCAATCGTGTGCAGTTTCATACTTCCCTTCCTTTCGTAGTTTTAACGATTTTTTTTGTAATACAGGTCAAATATTGGGCAACGGCCGAAATAATGCAAATCCGCACATAAATTCGGTTCGCCTTGTAAAAACACCCTGTCATCATTTGTTTCAGATAATTGTTCTACAAATGCACGATATTCACGGAAATGTTTGCTGACCCTGTCACACACCTGACCTGTGGCCGAACAAATATATGTATCTTTGGGTAAATTATAATCGCGTTCATATAACGGTTCTAATTCTTTTTCGTCCATTTAAAATCCTTATCTGTTACCGCAGAAATTGTAAAAGACATATGTAAAAAGTCAAGATTTTTTGTCGGTTTTCAGGGCCAACTTGACGGGTCCGAATGTTTTCCGATAATGTTCATTTATACCATATTTTTCAATTGCACGCAAATGTTCCGCGGTTGGATAGCCCGCATTTTTATCCCACGCATATTGCGAAAATTGTTCCGCCAAATCGTGCATAATTTTATCACGTGTTTCCTTGGCAATAATGGATGCCGCCGCAATCGATAACGATTTTGCATCACCTTTTACAATCGCCTGACCCGATAAATTTTTTGGCACGCGGTTGCCGTCAATCAGACAAATATCCGGCTTTTGATTTAATCCCGCAACCGCACGTTCCATAGCCAACATAGATGCCCACAGGATATTTAATTCATCTATTTCCGCAGGGCTGCATTGACCGACCGCCCAAACCGTATTTTTTATTACCCAATCGTATGCAACGGCACGCTGATGCGGACTCATTTTTTTAGAATCGCGTATGACAACCGGAATTTCAATATCACGATTTGGAAAAATCACCGCCGCCGCAACAACCGGACCACACAGCGGTCCACGTCCGGCCTCGTCCACACCTGCAACTATTTTGCCTTCACAATTTTGCTCGATTGAAAAATCAGGCACACATATCATATTAAATTTCACGCCGATTGTTTAGGTTGTCGCGAACATATTCATCTTCACTGTTATACATTGGCCATTCTGAATCAGCCATAACCTTTAATGTTGTAAGGGGTTGCCCCAACTTTGCCCGATACAGCCATAAATTTGCCATAACGCGTTTAATATATCCACGCGGTTCATACGCCGGAAAACTTTCGATATAAAGCAACGGGTCATACGTATCAAACGATTTTTCAAACTTTACCAACGCCCCCATCCCCGCATTATACGCAACCAGCATCTTTATAATGTTGTTGTTTATGTTTGGGTGCATCAACAAATCAACAACATACTGTTGTCCCAAAAACATATTATGTTCCGGATTAGACATATCAATATCCGACATTTTGACCTTGTTTGCACGTGCGACACGCTTCGCGGTGCTGGGCATAATTTGCATCAGACCATTTGCACCGGCATTAGATTTAACATTAGTTCTGAAACCACTTTCTTGCTTTGTAATCGCCAACAACAACGCCCGGTCAATTGACCATCCACCCATTGGTTCCCAATCAGGTAACGGGTATTGTGCCGAATAAATTACATCATCGTCAATTTCCAAAATTCCACGGTCTTTTATAACCCCAGAAGCCAAAATCGCAACACGTGGCAAACCATATTTTGTTGCGATTGAATCTATTGCGTGCAAGATTTTATCAGAAACACGCGGCGTTATCATATATTTCAAATACTGTTCGGCACGGTCCTTGCGATTTATCTGCAATAATGCCAGTGCCATTTTACCATATTTGTTTTTCCGCAACTCTTCAATATCTTCTTCGCCTAATTCTTGTTCAAAAAATTCGTATTCTGGAACATTTCCTAACATTGTTGCCGCCAACGCCCCATAAAAAGCCATAGGGTGTGTGGCCGCAATTTTCCAATAATCACGTGCAGAACCCGAATTACCGGCCGCATCAGCGGCACGCCCAGCCCAAAAGGCGGCCTCGGTTTTACGGGCGTTGTTAATTTGTTTTAATTTCAAGATTCGACTGAAATACTTTTCGCTTTCGTTAAATTTTTCTTCCTTGAAATATAACAACCCCATTGTCCACAGACCGTATTCTGATTCCGCATCAGACGAAACAAAACCCCACTTTTTTGCCAGTTCATATTCACCGTTTGTATAATATACATACGCCAAACGTCCCGCCAAACGCCCATAATCTGATTCGGACAATTTATTTTTAAATGATTTGTCCTCCAATATATTTCGTGCGATTTTTGTGCTGCCACTGCGAATCGCTTTTTTGAATTTTGTGATATTTTTATCAATCGTCCCAGAATACTGTTTTGCCGTCCACGTTTCAGATTGTGCGGTTTCAATCGACATTCCGCCCGATAATAAATTTGGAACCTTGGCCGGACGAACGGTAACTTTTTTCAGTTTCGATAATTTTTCCATACGTGCCGCCCCGGGCATATCGTTGTATTTTTCCATCCACGCCCTGACCTCGACACCCTTGGTATGATAGTATTTTGAAAAATAGCGTTGATACAAAACCTCGTTCATCAACAGAGGGTCTTCTAATTGATGCTCTAACTTCTGGGCCATGGTAAGTTTATCGGCATCCTGTAACATAAAAATTTGAGTATACAAACTTTCGTCCACATCGGACAAAACATCAATTTCACTGGCCGCGAAAACGCCAGTAGACACAAATGTGGCAAAAATATAAAACAGTATTTTCTTCATCTTATATCAGAACAACGATGTTTTTGGCAATTTACAAACTAATTTTTCATCGGTAACCTCGGGGATGGTATCGATAATTTTCTTAAAATCAGATATTTTAGAAAATTTACGATACACCGACACAAAGCGAATAAACGCAATTGGATCCAAATTCAACAACGAATCCGAAACCATTTCGCCAACCTGGGTACTGGTAACCATATCATCAACATTTTCCGTTTCCAATCTGCGTTGAATTGATGCAACCAATCGTTCAATTTGTTCATCGCCCACATCACGATTATGGCACGCCAATTTTATACTACGCCGCAATTTATCACGATCAAAAGGTTCGGTTTTTCCACTGTTTTTACGAACGATTAAATCACGCATTTGAATACGTTCAACGGTGGTAAATTTTGCACCGCATTGATTACAAACACGGCGGCGGCGAATAGTCCCGTTTTCCAAATCGGGTCTTGAATCAGCCACACGACTGTCAGCATAATTACAATATGGACATCTCATACCCCACAATTTAGCAATCTATTCTGTTCGTGTAAAGCAGAATTTATTTTAAAAAAATGACATTTTTATAAAAATCAAGTCCTTTTTTTACTTTTCGACACTTGCACCCCAAAAAAACACACCCAAATTGTGATATAATTGTCATAACGAGAGAGATATGGATAAATACCTGAATAAAATTTTATTGGGTGATTGTGTTGAATTGATGCGTGGCATCCCAGATGGGTCTGTGGATGCGGTGTTCGCGGATTCGCCATATAATCTGCAACTGGGGCAAAAAACACTCTATCGTCCCGAAGACCAAACGGCGGCACGTGCGGTTCGTGATACGTGGGATGCATTTGGTTCTAATTCCGAATATGATGATTTTACACGTGCGTGGTTAAGTGAATGTAAACGTGTTTTGCGTCCTGATGGTGCAATGTGGGTGATTGGGACATATCATAACATTTTCCGTGTTGGTGCGATATTACAAGATTTAGGTTTTTGGATACTGAACGATATTGTCTGGGTTAAAACTAATCCTATGCCGAATTTCCGTGGGACACGTTTCACAAACGCACACGAAACATTGATATGGGCGACCCCAACAAAAACGGGGAAATACACATTTAATTATGAAACAATGAAAAAATTAAATGGCGGCAAACAAATGCGTTCTGATTGGGATATGAACATTTGTTTAGGCGAAGAACGATTAAAAGGCACGGACGGCAAAAGTCTGCACAACACACAAAAACCAATGGATTTGTTACGCCGTGTAATTTTGGCATCGACCAAACCAGGCGACATTATTTTGGATCCTTTTGTCGGCAGTGGCACCACCGCCGCAACCGCATGTGAATTGGGACGTAGATTTATCGGAATTGACCGCGAAGAAACATACGTAAACGCCGCACGTAAACGCGTTGAAAACATAACCCCGATCGATTTATCCGACATCGAAGTTTCCGCACCTAAACGTGACGAGATTCGGGTCGCCTTTCGTGAACTTATCGATGCAGGGTTGCTTTATGTTGGGCAAACACTGGTCAGCCCACGTGGCGAACGCGTTATGATTTCGTCTGACGGAAATCTGGTCCACAGTTTATATGGCAAGGCATCTATTCACATTATGGCGGCACGCATCCAACATTGTACAAATTATAATGGTTGGGATTATTGGTCGGCAGAAAAACGCGATGGGACACTGGTTTCAATTGATGAATTAAGAAAGTATGTTCGCAGCATCAAGACAGGTATAAAGAAAGCGGCATAAAAAACAAGTTTGTTCTCCGAAAAAACCGCCATTTTATGGCGGTTTTTGAATTATTTGTTTTTGGGAAAGTGTCCCTTGGAAATACCAAATTCTGAAATTTCTTTTTTCGCCGATTGTGCCGAAACCAATTCATCTTGGAACATACGTTTATAATCAACATTTTTATCAGGACGAGATATGCCATATGTTTCGTAATAACGTATCGCTAATTCAAAATTATTAATCGCCTTGTCATAATTATTTTGCCCGACATACGCACGCCCCAACATATAACATGCCATCGCATAATGCTTTTGATTTCCGGTAATCAAAACCCGATTGCATAAATCAATACATGTTCCGTATTGTTTTTTATTTAACGCATCGGTCGCCATTTCAATCAATTGTGCAACACTTGTCGGATATGTAACAGCCTTTAGGTCTTTGATTTTCTTTTTCGCCGGCACAGACACATTTTTATTTTGCGAAACAGTGTTTGTTGATGCGTTTGCCGCGGGTGCACCCCCCATCCCCAGAACGGCGGCAATTGCCATAAAAAAATTTTTTGTTTTTGACATACAAACCCCTTTGCTGTTTTGTAACGAACACTTTACATCATATCACAAATAAAGCGATTTTACAAATTAACGACCTTTTGGTTGTGCCATAATTTTGCACAAAGCAATTTTTTTATCACGTAATAATTTCGTATTCGGGATAGATTTTTTTGAAACATTGGGTTTGGCATATTTTCTTATTAAATCGTCAATATCCGAAAAATCTATACAATAAGGTGTGTGTCTGAATTTCTTACACCAGAATTTAAAAGTCTTTAAAATTTTAACTGAAAGCCCTTTCTCGGAATCAGACATCGTCCACGCCGCACAGGCCCTGGTTACCAGATTATCATTTGACTGCCAAAGGTCGGTATAAAAGAAACGATGTGCCAACGCATCAATATAATATCCACGAACAGCCCGGCGTTTTTCAAATTCCAGATTTTTCAAAACTCCATTTAACGCATCAACATTCAATAAATTATCATCCAATTTTGCAAAATTTTGAACCAAGTCCCATACATATTCTGGTTGCGATTTATGGTCTATGCCCGATTTTTCGGTAAACGCATTAACAACCCCACCAACGTTTCCTGTATCATATTCCGATTGAATTTTACCGTATTTTTTTTCAAAAACTTGTTTTAGCATATATGCACCTTTTGTTTGATTCAACTGTATTTTCATATACTTTTCCGCACATTTCAACAAAAATGTAATCGGGAAAAAATCCAACCATAAAAAACAATATCACTTAACAGTTTTATTTTTATCGGCACCGAAATACATTTTAGAATACTCGGCTAACAAATCGACAATTATCCCACGATACCCAAACTTGTCCCAATTATGTGACGAGACACGCAACGACTGCGTAAAATCACCAAACTTGGCATTTTCCCAATCTATCAAGAAAGTCAAATTCATTGTTTTTTCGTCCAACATAAAATTTTGCCATATATCATCCTGGGTCCAACCATATAAATACCCCGGCTTTTCATTTGGTGATGGTTTCAAATCACGAATCTCTGTAGGGTCAGATTTGCCTATGACATACAAAAATTCTGCAAGTTGTTTTGCAATATGTTTTCGATGTTCCGAGATAATCGCCGGTTTTATATCAGTCAATAATTTTCCATGTGCAAATTCATACCTTCTTATCATAATACCACGAAATTTAATCAATTTCATTTCCGGGATTTTCACCGGGGAAATCGAACGCAAGGCATCGGTTATACGTTTTTCGCGCAACGATACATCGATTCCGTCATTCATCAATGGAAATTTAAATACATATTTATCATTCAAAATGACCACAAAATTTCTGCACCCGTAACCAACCGCGGTCTTTATATGACATTTTGACATATTTCTGGCATAATTTCGAACATACCGCACACAATCAAAAGTCCACGGATAACGAATTATCACCCGCACTTTATCACGTACTTTTTTGTTTGGAATAAATGCACAAATCACATTAGAAATAAAATGCCTCATATTTTCCTCACGATTTCTATTCCTGGAACAACCCAGTTTGACGGGCAACATCCCACCAGTATTCGGAAAACACTGGTCTTTTTTCAACCGGTCCCCACGGTTTCATAAAATCAGAATAATGTAATGTAACCAAATTGTGTTTCAAATCATCCAGTTGAACTTCTGGATATATTTTGAATATACGAGACCCGTGCGATAATTGAAAATTATATTTCAATGGTAAAAACGCAATACGACCACGCAAAGTGTAATTCAATGTATCCTGGTCAGGGTTTTTGAAATCATTTTCCTGGGATGCAACAATCCATTTATCATAAAATTTTTCACGTCTAATCTTGTCCAAATCCATCAACAAGAATCCGGAATTTATATATCCATCCAAACGAGTTGGAACGGCGGCAATAACATTTTTGCCCAAATCGTATTCATAAATATCAATCAAATCATTGAAAAACACAATGTCCATATCAGCATAAATAATACGCGATACTTTTGGTAACAATTTCGGCAACATTAACCGATACCACATTGCAATCGGCCATCCCCGCCGATGAGAATTATCAAAATCATTGTTTCCTTTTATAAACGACACCTTGGACCCGGTTCCCTTGACAACGCCACGTATTATATCGGACAAATCTTTATTTACATCGGCCCCAACCACACAGTATATGTCATAATCGCACCGACCCTTGGATGCCAATAACAACGATTTTATTGTAACCGCCGCCATTTTGCACCCACGTGCATCGAAACAGAACGCCACAGGAATTTCTGTTTGATATTTTTGACGCGGCAATCTGTTTTGACCAACCGTTGCAATCAAACCCTTGTATCTTATTTTGTCGCGATTTAAACGTCTGGCCGCCTTGGTTCGACCAAATATGCCCGCGATTCCGGCAGCAGTCCGCCGAAAAAAGCTATATTTATACATCTGGACACTCCTTGCTCACAAGGAAACATATCATAAAAAAATAAGAAAAACAACCTATTAAAATTCCACGAAACAGTGCCTTCAATTTTTTATAAATCACTTTTGCAGCAAAAGGTATTTATCTTGTCCCCACGCATCACCAATGCGAGTGGAAAAAGTTGTGCTGTCTGTACCTTTCACACACTAATTTAATAGAGATTGGGCAAGAAACACAAATTGTAAAAGATAAGTTGTGTCTACTGAATCTGTATCATAAAATTTAAAATTTTATAAACGGTATAATCTCTGGTAATTCTGGTAAAACAAAATGTCCATATCCTGGAAAAACATGTATACGCATTGACGGAATGTCCGCTGTTATTTTATCACGACTCTTGCCCATTTCCTGTATATCGTTATCAGAAACCAATAAATCAATTCCATTGATTGTTTGATTTGCGATATTTTGCATATCAAAATCTTTATAAAACCCAAAAGGATTCGCCCCGCCAGTATCTATCCACGGAGCAACCAACAAAATTTGTTTTACTTTCAATTCTGGGTGTAATGCCATATATTTCAATATAAATCCAGCACCAGCCGAATGCCCAATTAAAATTGTATCGGAATTTATTTTTTGAGAATTCATTATGTCTTCCCATTCAGAATATTTCATCATGAAAGTGTGTGCATGGGGAAATCGTGGAATCTGCATAACAATATCATGTTCTTGTTCCAGAACAAATTGCAACCATTCTTTCCATCCTTTGGTTGGGCTGTAAGTATTTTTATTCCAATCTAAATCTGGTGGTAAAACCCCATGACAAAAAACAGCATTCATTGTATCTTCCTTTGGTTCACCCGGTAAATTCAAATTGGGC
>JAFSST010000016.1 GCA_017450905.1 Alphaproteobacteria bacterium | reverse complement strand
TAGCCTCCAACCGTCAATTCGTCATTGACGGTGTTTTTATTAAAAAACAAATGGAGGAAAAAAATGATATTAATTGATGCCAAGTATTTTGGAAACGCGTTGCGTAACGCACGGCGTAGCCAGGGGTTAAATACCAAATCCGCGGCAAAAATGTTGGGATTAAATCCCCGTCAATTACACAGGTTAGAACACGGTAATGAAACCATACCGGATGGTGTGTTATGTTCGTTATTCTGCCGCGGTTTTTGTATGATGCGTTGTCAAAAAACAACGGGGAAAAAATAGCATTTAAAAATCCCGCACATTACATGCGGGATAAATTCAACCACCACTACTCACTACTTCGGCATACCGGTTTTTGGGTTAATCCAAATTTGTTGGTCGGCTATTTCCATCATCGGCATATCGGTTATACTGTCCGAATAAGAACGAACAACGTGCGGAATAAACTTGTTCTCGCGTGCCCATTCGTCCATTGCATAAACCTTGTTCATACCAAAGCATAAAAATTTATACTTACGCGGTGCATTTTGAACCATTTTGGAACAAATCACCGCATCAAATTTCATATCACGAACCAACGGCGGAATCAAATAATCCGGCGAAGCCGTTATTAACAGCACCTTGTTCCCGGCCGCACGTTCCGCCGCCACGCGTTCCGCCGCCCAACCAAAACGATTACGTTTATGTTGTTTAATAAAATCATGTGCATACTTTTTTACAACACGGGCCGTTACAAAACGCCGCATATTTTCACGCCACCAAAAACCACCTGGGTTAATTTTACGAACAATCGCACAAATACCAACCAACGGCAGATACAGCCATGGAACAATACTGCGTTTCATACAATACTTTGCAAACGCGACATTTGTATCAGGCCACGACAATGTCCCATCAAAATCAAATACAACTACGTCAACTTGTTTTTGCATAAATCATCCTTTTTTGTTTTTATTATAACGATACAATTAAATATCGCAAATAAAAATGGGGCAACGCCCCATTTTTATTTTCGTTTTTTTAATTTTTGACGCAATCTTTCCATCGCAAAGAACAGTGCCGGAGTCAAAACAAACGTCCAAATCATCGATGCCAACATACCCCCAATCATAACCGCCGCCATCGCACGTTTCATACCATCGGCACTCCACAATTGTGGCATCATACCCGCCATAACCGCAATAGATGTCATCAAAACCATATTCTTTTTATCGGACAATTCCGCCCACATTGCGGTTTTTATATCTTCACCACGCTTTACGCGATTGATTGTTGGTTCCAAAACCAAAATGTTATTATTAACCACCAAACCAACCAACATAACAAACGCCAACATCGCCCCGACATTGGTTGATGCCCCCGACAAGAACAACAATATGAACACACCGGCAAAACTGGTCAAAATAGATGTCGCAATTGTCAGCGGATGAATAAGTGAATTTAAAATCGCCGCCAACAACATAAATGTTAAAATTGTCGCCAACAAAAACGCTGTTCCAATTTCACCGGTCGTTTCAGATTGAATTTCGGACATTCCACCAAAACCGTATTCGTATCCGGTTTCCCAATCCAGTTTATTCAACGATGATTCTATTTTCTTTTGAACAACGCCACTGGTTGATTTACCAAGATTGATGTTAATTTCGGTTATACGATTTTTATCCAGACGACTGATATTCGGGGTCGCG
>JAFSST010000015.1 GCA_017450905.1 Alphaproteobacteria bacterium | reverse complement strand
ATTTTTGTTTTTATATTTATTTTGTGTTATAATACCAGGTATGAGAAGTAGGTTTTTTTATCTTTTATTGGGGTTGTGTTCGTTGAACGTTGGTGCGTCTAATGCGAATTGGCAATATACCGGTGAATACACGTATAATCCGTACGCGTATGATGACGGTTCGCGAACAACGATTTCTTTGCGTGGCGGTGCAACATTTGCATGGGCAAAAATGCAGAACGATGTTGGGTCAATCGTTTCCGGGTATTATGTTAATTATGACACGGGCGAGGTTATATCCGCCGCACAATATGATGCTTGTACTAATTGTAATGATTTTTTCTATGCCGGAACGGGTGAGTTAGGTTCGGTCGGATTAAGCGAAAGTTTTTCCGGAAATTCTTTTACCGCCGGTGCCAGTATAGGTTACGTTTTCCCCGACAAACCCCAGTGGCGTGCTGAATTGGGTTGGGACCATTTTTCCAAGATTGATTATAATGTGTCCCCGTTGTTCAAGGGCGATATGACACTGACCGGTGGCGATGTCATCAATGTCGAGAGTGGCAGTGTTCAATCAACGATATCTTCGGATGTTATCAGCATAATGGCGTTTTATGATTTCTTTGAAGGCTTTCAAAAACCGATGCATAAAATGATTCCGTATGTTGGTTTGGGTTTGGGATATGCGGACAGTGAAACTGTTATGAATTTAGCGGACCCGTGGGGCGATTTATCGGAAAACGAAGATTTAACCAATTTTGGTGAATTTAATGAAAATAATATAATCCAGTTTTATCAATCTAAAACAAATTCAGTTAATGTGGCTGGTTTGTTGTCGGTTGGTTTTTCATACGGGTTAACGGAATACTTGTTCCTGGATTGTGGTGTTCGTATGGCATATATCCCACGCGTTAAATACAGACTGACGAATGCCACTGATACAAGAAATCTGGATTGGTTCAGTGCGAAGAATCTGTTTTATACCAATATCAATGTTGGTGTTCGGTTTGAATTCTAGCGACCGGTTTTAACACCGTATTTCCCGCGATTTATTGGGCGATATGATAATGCCTCGGTTAAATCGACCATTTCAACATTTTCCGCCCCACGTAAATCCGCAATTGTTCGTGCAATTCGTTTTATACGATTGTATCCGCGGGCCGACATTCCCATTTTTTCCGCAGCCATATTCAAAAATTCGGTTAATTCATCGGTCAATTTTACATAACGTTCCAAATCAGCACCATCCAATAACGCGTTAACGCGACCCTGGCGTTTGATTTGGATATTGCGTGCCGCGATTACACGTGAACGAATTTCCGCACTGGTTTCCGATGGTTCAGATGTTTGGTTTTTCATCTCCCATGGGTTTACCGGGTCAACATCAACGTGCAAATCAATTCTGTCAAGCAGTGGGCCAGATATTTTGTTTTGATACGCTTCGGCACAACGTGGGGCCTTGGAACAGGACAGGGCCGCGTTGCCCAAATGACCGCATGGACACGGGTTCATCGCCGCAATTAATTGAAAACGTGCCGGGTATGTGGCGTTACGGCGGGCCCGTGAAATCATTATTTTCCCTGATTCCATTGGTTGACGTAAAATTTCAAGTGTTGCACGATTAAATTCAGGTAATTCGTCCAAAAACAAGACCCCATTATGTGCCAGTGATATTTCGCCAGGACGTGCATCCGACCCACCACCAGCCAACGATACGGGGCTGGATGTGTGATGAACACTGCGAAAAGGTCGACTGGACATCAGCGTTTTATTATCCAATTGACCCGCTATTGAATATATGATGGATGTTTCCAATATCTCGTCCGGGGTCATTTCCGGCATAATTGTTGGCAGTCGTGATGCTAACATTGTTTTCCCAGAACCCGGGGGACCAACCATCAACATTGCGTGTCCACCGGCCGCTGCGATTTCCAATGCACGTTTTGCCGCCGCTTGGCCGTGAACTTCGGACATATCGTTCGTTGTGTTAAGTTTTTGTTGTGGTGCGATTGCATCTGGGATTGGTAAAACGCAACGCCCATTAAAATGGTTAATCAATTCCAAAACATGAAAAGGTGCCAGAACACGTTCGTGTCCCGCCCATCGTGCTTCGATTCCCTGGTCGCCAGGGCATATTATGCCAAGGTTGTTTTTATTTGCCCAAACACTTGCCGGCAAAACACCATTTGTTTTTACGATTGCACCGTTTAATCCAACCTCGCCAATAATGACATATTTTGATAACTCGTTTTCCGGCAGAACATCAAAAGCACACAGTATTCCGCATAAAATAGGCAAATCAAAATGTGCACCACTTTTTTCAACATCCGCCGGGGATAAATTTACGGTTAATCGTTTTGCAGGCAATTGCAATCCCAACGCCGATAAAACGTTTCGTATTCGTTCCGCGGATTCCTTGACCGCACGATCCGCCAAACCAATAATGTTAAATTCAGGACGTGCCAATCCCGCAGATATTTGAACCTGGACATCGATTTTTGTTGCATCCATACCGTTAAAAATAATAGAGTTCAAAGAAATCATGTTTCTGATATTATAACTTGCACAGAATAAATTCAAGTTATAAAATACCGTCAGATTTCAAAAAAAAGAAAGGGAAAGTTATGTCTGGGAAACACAAAAATTCTGCACGTGAATGGTTTGATACATTGTTTTATGGTATTTTAATCGCGATTGTTTTTCGCAGTTTGTTTCTGGAACCGTTTAATATACCGTCTGGTTCGATGATTCCAACATTACACATAGGCGACCATATTTTTGTTAAAAAATGGTCTTATGGATATTCTCGCTATTCTTTCCCGTTCGGTTCGTGGAAGTTGTGGAATGGACGCGTTTTCAAATCAGAACCAAATGTTGGCGATGTGATTGTTTTTCGCAATCCGGCTAATGAATCGTTGGATTTTGTTAAACGATTGATTGGCAAACCTGGCGATACGATTCAAATGATTGATGGGCGGTTGTATATAAATGGTAAAATTGTTGAACGGCGTGATCCACGGCCTTATGTTATTGCGGTTTTGCCACGTTCGTTGCGTTCGGTTGGGTATTATCACGACAATATGGCAATCAAGGGAAATAAAATTTTTGTTGATAATGAACCTGCTGTATTCAAATATACCATAGAATACAAAAGCGACAAGGAATGTCATGCTTACCAGGGTATGTGCGGCGTTTTCCACGCAACCGAATATACCGAGGTTTTGCCCAACGGTGTCGAACACAGTATCGTAGAAATGTCGGACAAAGATAATTTGGATAACACACCACTGTTCACTGTTCCGGAAAAACATTTATTCTTTATGGGGGATAACCGCGATAACAGTAATGACAGTCGTGCCGATGTTGGATATGTTCCGTTTGATAATGTGTTGGGGCGTGTATGGTTCGTGTGGTATTCACATAATTACGCGGTCCCGATGTTGGCTGTATGGGGATGGGGTGCAAAAATGCGTTGGAACAGATTTGGAATGGGGATAAAATAAGATATGAATTTAAATTATGAATTTAAAAATAAAAAATTGTTAGACGTGGCACTGACACAAAGTGGTGTTGATTCCGACTGTAATAACGAAAGGTTGGAATTTGTCGGCGACCGTGTTTTGGGGTTGGCCATAGCAGAACTGTTGTATGAAATGTTCCCGAACGAGAACGAGGGCGAATTAGCCCGCAGGCACGCTTTTTTGGTTTCGACCGAAACGTTGGCGGATGTCGCAATTCGGATTGGTTTGGATAAAGTGTTGCGTCACGGACATTTAACTGGTGGTCGCATAAGACATACCTTGGCTAATGCGATGGAGGCCGTGTTTGGTGCAATCTTTTTTGATTCTGATTTTAATGCAGCACGGGATTTAATTGTTGATTTGTGGCGTGATTTGGCGGCGGCAAACAAATCCGCCCCAAAAGATGCCAAGACCGCTTTACAGGAATTGGTTCAAAAAAATACTAACGGTGGATTGCCGGTATATGAATGTGTTGGGACATCGGGGGCATCGCATAATCCGGTGTTCACTGCATCGGTTACGGCAATGGGCCAGATGGCCACGGGACGTGGGGCTTCTAAAAAAGCGGCTGAAATTGCCGCCGCCGGCGAATTGTTGAAAAAACTTGCAATTTAGAATTGTAATAACTACAATCGATTAAAAATACAAAGGATATAAAATGTTTTCAGTATTATTGGTTTTGTTGATTATTGTGGCGGTTTTTATGACCGGTCTGATTTTGTTACAAAAATCCGAGGGCAGCGGTATGTCCGGTTCCGCGGCGGCGGCGATGTTTGGTGGTGCTTTAACTGGTGCGGCGGCCGGGAACTTTTTGACCAAATTGACGGCATGGTTGGCGGTTTTGTTTTTTGTTTTGTGTGCCGCATTGGCGTTGGTTTCTTCCAAGACATCGGTCAAACCTGACCAGACGGAATTACACCAGGAATTAAACCAGTTAGAGGTTACCGGGGCCCAGACTGCATCCGACCAGGTTAATACGAACAAGCCGGTGGAACCAGTTCAGGTTGATACAAAGACCAAAAAATAATTAAACACCCGTGGGGTGTTTTTTTCTTGCATTTGAAAATATTTGATATAGAATAGTGTCCGTTGCACCCATAGCTCAACTGGATAAAGCGTCTGACTACGGATCAGAAGACTGAGGGTTCGAATCCTTCTGGGTGCGCCACAAATTCAAAACCGGCATTTGCCGGTTTTTAATTTGTTTTGTGCAACCAAGGATGAGAACCCGACAAAGTTGCGAAGCAACGCAGGGTTCGGAAACGTAGTTGAAAGGGGCCCATACCACAAAAGTGGTATGGGAATTACAATCCTTCTGGGTGCGCCAGAATAAAACAACACGGCAAAATGCCGTGTTTTTTTATTCTCTGTGTTCCCAAGGGTTTGAACCCGGAAAAGTTGCGAAGCAACGAAGGGTTCGACAAGCAGTAGATTTCGGAAGTATAACGCACCGAAATCGTTACGATTGCCGCACAGTGTCGGCAAAGCCGACCGAGCGAATCCTTCTGGGGCATTGTTCTTCAAGGAAAATGAATATGTGCGCCAGAATAAAACAACACGGCAAAATGCCGTGTTTTTTTTATTTCTTTGGCGACAAGCACCCAGAATAATACATCGGAGTGTCAATGGCACATCCATCATTTATATACTGTTTTGTGGGGTGCAACCGAAGTGAACCATCGTTCCCTTGTTTAGAAAAGCAACTTGACATATTGTAATCTTTGTGTTATATATACTGCCGTATAAAAAGGGGTAAAATATGTCAGAATCCATTACTCAAGCATACGATTTGTCAAAGTTGGTGTTGTATGATTTTAATTCTATTACAAATAATGTAACATCAACTGACAATTGTTTTGCTTGCGATTCTTGCAATTGCGATACGGTACGCCACTCTTGTGATACAGATTGGCTCGTTAAACCCGAAAACACATTACATGCAGTAGAAAATGCAAAAAGATGCAGGACCAAGACGATGGATCTGTGTTTGCGTGGAAAATAAAAAACACTGCCTTGCGTGGTGTTTTTACTTTAACTGTTGGGACAACGGGGGTGCGAACCTGACCAGAGGGTTCGACAAGCAGTAGATTTCGGAAGTATAACGCACCGAAATCGTTACGATTGCCTCGCAACAGGTGCATAACATGTGCTGCGTGTGGGAACCCTTCTGTCCATGCATCCAGAAGGATGGACACATCATCTATTTTTTTTTAAACACGTAAAAAAAACGGATTTTCTGGGCTTTTTAGTTCAGAAGTTTTGCGCTGTACAGACAAATTCATTAATATAATTAATAATCTTATTGATTATTACGGCAATTTGTGGTATAATATGTTGCGTGGTGAGGGGGATTTTTTTTGATAAATTTCTTGACAGAACAACAAAACTAACGCAAAATTCCAATAAAGAACAAGGGGTTTTAAATGGCCGAGTTTATAAAAATACCGACAGCAACTGGTGAGATTGATGCGGAAGTTGTTGATATCAAATCGTGCAGTAATGTTGCAATTGAATGTGAGTTATCAGATGGGCAAACGTTATTAATAAGACCTGTTATCACAGCTGTTGCCAAGGTTGCAAACGGTGAAAACACAAACTATTATGTCAGAATTCAAAATATTATAGAGAAAAAACAGTAATGCAAAAATGGGTTGTTACATCTTCATTGGCAATAGTATTGGTAGCAAGTGGTACTGTTGCTACGCCTGCCGAGTGTTGGTACACGCAAACAGCAACACAATACTGTTTTGTTGAAAAAAACATTAATTTAACATATGGCGGTATAAAGTTTTTATTTGATACAGACCATAGGTTCGCTGTGATGCATACTGATTTTGGTTATCATATTGTTGACAAAGATTTAGCAATAGATTTATATGCAGATTCTTTATCTGAACTACAGCACGATTTGGATTATCTTTTGGAAGATAATTTTATAAATTATGTTTTAGCTCCGGATGATGAATTGGCTGGTGATGGGTTACGACTGAAAAATAATATGAAAAATTTGATAAAATGTGCTTAATTTGTCATGCCACGTAAATATGCTGATGTTGAACGAAATATTACCAAGAAAGGATTTCAGAAAACCGAATCCGATCACCACTTTTACACGTATTATACAACAACAAATTTACGAACTGCTATCCGAACCAAAATGTCTCATTCTAATAGAGGTGCAAGCGATATATCTGATAATTTGATTTCTGTTATGGCACGTCAGTGCTGTTTAACAAGGTCAGATTTTTGTAAGTTTATTGATTGTTCTTTGAGTCAGGTACAGTATGAACAGATTTTATTGGCTGTCGGCAAGATAAAGCCAGAGGATATAAATTGAGTCAAGCCAGCATTGGCAATGTCCAATTCCGATTTGCCACCAAATTCCGCGGTTTTTCATAGTGTAAAATTACCGGGGTGTACGTCAGAAATTCAAAGCCGACCATTTATGGACGGTTTTTTACTTCGTTTTATTATTACAAGAATAATATTCGTTAAAATGTTTGCGACATACAGATTTATAATTTTCATCGCCCAGTGCAAATTGATCGCCGGCACGAATAACGTGACCGTTTGAATCAAAACGCAAATGGTGTGTCGCCAGATGCATACAGCCATTGATTTGACAGTTTGATTCCATACGGTGCAATTTTGCCCCAACTTCGATAAGTCGGCGTGATGCAGGAAATATATTTTCGTTGCTGTCCACCATCAGGCCGTAACACATAACTATTTTATTTTTGTTGTCGGCGATATTTACCAACGCATCAATGTCCATTGGGGTGAAAAATTGCACTTCGTCAATCAACAAAACCCGGGTGTCCGTTTTGGGAATATAATTCTTGAAATCTGGCAACGCCAACGCAGTGTCCGAAAGTCCGATTCGGGAATCAATGGTTTCTTCACTGAAACGTGTATCCTTGGCCGGTTTTATTAATTCGATTTGTATGCCGTTTTTACGAAAATTATATGCGTTTATAAGTAACGCCGCAGATTTAGAACTGCTCATAACGCCATAATGAAAATGCAGATTCGCCATTTGTTCCCCTTTTTATACGTTACATTGATTCCAAACGTTTTATTCGTTCCGCGACCGGTGGGTGGGTTGCAAAAATTTCCGATATAAATTCGCGTTTCCCGCCAGGGTTCGCAATACACACCGCGGCCATGGCCGTCTGCTTTTCCAAAACACCAACGCGTGAATCGGATGTTATTTTGCGTAACGCGTTTGCCAATGCCATCGGGTTGCGGGTAATTTGTGCACCGGTTGCATCCGCCGCAAATTCACGCTTGCGTGAAATGGCCATACGTAAAACAGGCGTGATAACGATATTAAATACCATAAACGCCAACCAGACCATAAACAATACCGCGGTCGTATTATTTTTTTCATCATCCCGCGAAGACGAACCGTGTATTATTGTTCGTAACAAAATATCGGCAATAAATACTGTAACACCAATACCGGTTATAACCAACATATCCAATCGTATGTCGCGATTGCCAATATGTGCCATTTCGTGGGCAATTACACCTTCGATTTCGGGGCGGTCCAGTTTTTTTATTATCCCACGTGTCAGTGCAATCGTTGCGTCATTTGGAGAACGGCCGGTTGCGAATGCGTTCATTCCTGAATCGTCAATTATATATACGCGTGGTGTCGGTAATCCCGCCGCCAAGGCAACGTTTTCCACGGACTTGTATATATATTTATATTCCGGGTCGGTTTCATCTATTTGTTTTGCACCGGCAATGTTTAACATCATTGAATCGCCAAAAGCCCACGAAATCAGCAGCCAAATCAAACAAACAGCCATTGTTGGTAATGCAACTTTTATGGTTGTGTTTATCGCATCGTCAACCGGCACAACAATCCACGTAAATAAAAACACCAACAACACAAAAATCAACGGAAAAGCAACCACCAAAAGGGTTGTTTTTATATTGTTTGAACGAATATGTTCGTAAACAGTCCTTGCCTTTCTCATAATGATGGTATGCTAGTAAAAAAAAGAATATGGTTCAACAGTAATTTTATTCTGTTTTTAATTTTGCAAATGTAACCGCAAAACTGCCATTATTTAATGGCGTGCATGAAGAAATGTATGGGGTCAGCAAACTGTCGCGAACCCATTGTTGAAATTTTATTTTTAATATGCCACTTGCACCCGTGATAATGGTTGCGGTTTTTGTGCCGCTTGTTGCCAATTCCATTATTTCATTCCAAGATTGTTCTATGGTGTGCATGTGCAGGTCCAAATTGACATGCGTTTGGATTTTTTGTTGTGGTGGAATACGTGTCGACAGGTGTAATTCAGAACGAACATTACGGCGAGTTGCATCGTTGTCTGGTGCAAAATCCATCCCAATCATTTCGGCGATATCAGAATCTGATAATTGACGCATTTTTATTTATCCAGTTTTTTCGCCCAATCACTGTCTGGGAAATTTGTTTTCAGCATTTGTGAATAACCGGTTGCTTGTTCGTCCAGACCGATTGCGGTATATGCCTGGGTCAAACGATACATTGCTTCGGGGGTCATAACTGTTTCCTGGGCATCTGATATAATTGATTGCAGGTTTACAATCGCACTGGCCCAATTTTCACGTTTCATATCATTTCGTGCCGAATACATAATTTTCCCGGCAATATAGTTTTTCAGGATAATAATTTTATTCTTGGCATTTTGTGCGTATGGCGAATTTGGAAACCGTTCAACCAGTTGTTGAAATTGTTGCAACGCATAGACGGACATACCGGGTTCGCGGCGAACATCACTGACCTGGCGATAATAGCACATCCCACGCAGATACAGCATATATGGAACATCCGGATGACCAGGATGAAACCGCATAAACCGGTCAATGATTAAAATAGAACCGGCAAAATCATTATCCATATACTGGGAATATGCCGCCATAATCAGTGCGTTTGCCGCCCATTGACTCGCCGGGTATTGGGTTTCAACCGTTAAAAATTTTTCAGCCGCAGTTTCATAATGTTTGCGTTCAAATTGGTCGTACGCATCGTTATATATTTCGTCCAGCGGTTGTTGTGGAACAAGTTCCGTGTCGCCACCACATCCAACCATTAAAACAGCGGTCAAACAAAGTAAAATTATTTTTTTCATTTCTTTTTATTCCTGTCTTGATTTTATTTATCTTGGTTGAGTATAATCCAAACTATGAAACTTGGCAAACATATTTTCGGCGTAGGTTTAATGACGGGGATAAGCCGCATATTCGGCTTTGTTCGCGATATGTTGATTGCACGTGTTTTGGGGGCGGGGCGTTTATCTGATATTTTTTTGGCGGCGTTTCGTTTACCGAATCTGTTTCGTGATTTGCTGGGCGAAGGTGCATTGTCGGCGATATTTATTCCAATGTATGCCGATTCCAAAAAAGATGAAAACTTTGCAAAAAATGTTTTTTCGTGGTTGATGGTTGTGCTGTTGGGCATAACCCTGGTATTCGAGGTTTTTATGCCGTTGGTTGTGTGGGGGTTGGCACCGGGTTTTGCATCCGTTCCGGGTAAAATGGAAATGACGGTGATAATTTCCAGAATAATGTTTTTCTATGTCATATTTATTTGCAGTGCGGCGTTTTTGTCGGCGGTCTTGAATGCTTTTTCGCGGTTTATGTTGGCGGCGTTTATGCCGGTGATGTTAAACATTATGTTGATTTGTGCGTTATTGGCCGCACCGTATTTTGGTGCCGGTGATACGATTTTGTATATTATGGCGGGGACGGTTGTTTTGTCGGGAATTGTTCAGTGTGTGGTTTTGTTGTCGCGTATACATCACAAACATTTTGGCTTGCGGTTAATTGTTCCGCGTTGGACACCGGAAATAAAAACAATGTTCAAGCGTTTTGGTGTCAGTATCGTTGGCAGTGGTTTTTACCAGATAACAATAATTTTGGGAACCTTGGTGGCCAGTTTTCAAAGTGGTGCGGTTTCGTGGTTGTATTATTCTGACCGTATTATTCAATTGCCTTTTGCGATGATTGGGTTGGCGGTTGGAACGGTTTTAATGTCATCCATATCAAATGCGATTGCCGAAAAAAATATGCGCAGTGTTTATGTT
>JAFSST010000014.1 GCA_017450905.1 Alphaproteobacteria bacterium | reverse complement strand
TCGATTGCCGCCGTCAAATATCCCCCCGGATTATTTCGAACGTCCAACACATAACCAACAACCTTCTTTTTTTCCAACTTTGCAATTGCATCACGTAAATCTTTGGCGGTTGTTGCACCAAAATCAGAAATTCTGATATAACCAACCAACGGCGAATCATCGTCCGATTCCGCGAGTCTTTTTTCTTCGAATTTTATAGATTTTACCTTGATAATAGCACGTTTTAATGTCAGTGTTTTTGGGTCTTCGTCCTTGGACACAATGGTTAATTTAACCTTGGTTCCGGGTTTGCCTTTCATTTTCTTGACCGCCTGGTTCAACGTTAAATCAAACACGGCTTCGCCGTCAATGTGTGTAATGTAATCACCGGCCTTGATTCCGGCACGTTCAGCCGGGGTGTCATCAATTGGCGATATAACACGAACAGCCCCCTTGTCAGATGTGATTTGAATTCCCAGTCCACCAAACGCCCCCTGGGATTTATCGTTAAAATCCTTGAAATCATCCTTGGACAAATAAGAAGAGTGTGGGTCCAACGCCGCCAACATACCGTTCATTGCACCTTCCAGCATTTTGCGTTCATCGGCCTCTTCTACGAAATTATCGCGTGAAACTTCAAACACCATGGCCAATTTTTTCAATTCCTGATAGATTTCTTCATCAGTTAAATGAACAACGGGTTCTTCCTTTTTGGCTTTTTCGGCCGAAAAAACAGTAACCGGCATACACAACATTAACAACAAAATAACTTTTTTAAACATATTATCCTTCCTATCTTTTACAACAATAAAACCATAGAACAAAAAGAAGTAAACCGCAACACGATTTTTTATATTTTTAATAAAAAAATGCCACCAATGATGGTGGCGGATAACTAATTAGATTCCTTAAAGATTCTTGCCGGGTCAACAGCCTTGTCCCCACGGCGAACCTCCATATACATTTCTGATTTATTTGAATCCATTCGACCGATTGGTTCGCCGGCCAAAACTTCCTGACCGACAATTACATTAATATCACCCAGATTTGTCATAACCGTATTGTATCCATTTTTGTGCGACATAATTATCACGCGGCCAAATCCCTTGAAACTGTCGGCAAATTTAACAACGCCATCCGCCGGGGCCATAACCAATGCGTTGGAATTTGTTCTTATTCGCCAACCATCAGATTTTAATCCCAATGCCGTTTTTTCACCAAAACGCACAACCACACGTCCACGGACAGGCTGGTTTAATTTGCGTAAAGAAAATCGTGAATCTGATGACATTTGCGAACTCCCAACGCCGGCGGACAATTCAGAAATGTTTTTTGCACGTGCCGATAAATCACGTAACTTTTTCTGTAATGCCATTTGTTCGTTTTTAAGTTTTTCGTTTTGTATTGAACGTTTGCGTAATAATTTATCCAATTGATTTTTTTCATCGCTGTATTTTTTTGCCGTTCTGTCCAGTTTTTCTTTTTCGATTGCACGTTTTTGACGGATTGTATCCAGTTCCTGAATTTTTTTGGATGCGTCTTGAATTTGTTCATCAAAATTTTCCGCCATTCCCGATAATAATGATGATGTTAAAACATAGCGATGCATATCATCGGAATTAAAACTGGGGTTGGACGCGACAAACAAAATACTTGCCGCGGCATCAGTTATACGCCCCTGGTTTTTTTCCAATTCGGTTGTTAAAATACGCCGCCGTTCATCCAATCCGGCGATTGTCTTGGAAATTTTACCACGTTGTTCTTCTAAATCACTGACCTTGCCAGCGGCCGAAACAAGTTGTTTTTTTGTGTTTGCTACATCACGGTCCGATGTTTTAACCCGTTGTTCCAATTGTTTGTTTTGTTGTTCTGTTTGGCGAATTTGTGATTCTATTTTTGCCAATTCGTTCGGTGCGGCAAACGCACCGCCACCAACAAACATCACAAGCAAAACCAATGTCGAACAACGCATTATTTTCCAACGATTTTTAAATGTGTTTTTTTACCACGTTGAACAATCAATTCATTTGTCGGCCCAATAACCATACGCCAATCTGTTATTTTGTTGCCGTCTATTTGAATGCCGCCCTGTTCTATCATACGGCGTGCATCAGATTTAGAATCAAACAAGCCCGCCGCACACAACAAATCCAAAACCCCAATCGGTTTCGACATATCGACATTTACGGTTGGCATATTTTCAACATTGCCACCACCAAACAACGCGGCCGCAGTCTTTTCAGATTCGGTCGCCGCATCGGTCCCGTGTGCAATTTCGGTCGCTGCGAAAGCCAGAATCTTTTTAGCCTCGTTTAATTCGGCACCCTGTAATTTTGCCAATTTTTCTATCTGGTCCATTGGAATTTCGGTAAATATCTTTAAAAACTTTTCAACCAAATCATCCGGAGTATTGCGGAAATACTGGTAATAATCATACGGCGATAATTTATCTTCGTTGACCCAAACCGCATTACCCGCCGATTTACCAATTTTGTTTCCGGCCGCATCTGTAATCAATGCGGTTGATAAAACAAAAGCCTCTTTTGAAAGTTTTTTACGGATTAATTCAACCCCCATAATGGCGTTTCCCCATTGGTCAGCACCACACAATTGTAAAACACAACCATATTTTTTATACAAAGTTAAAAAATCAACCGCCTGGAACGTCATATAATTAAATTCAAGAAACGTCATACCATTTTCTAAACGCCGTTTAACACTTTCCATTGATAACATACGCGGAATTGTAAAATCTGTTCCAAATTCAGCCAAAAAATCGATATGACCATAATTTTTCATCCAATCGTAATTATCAACAATAATCGCATCGTTTTCAGCATTACCAAAATGCAAAAACTTTGAATAAGATTTTTTTAACCCGGCAATGTTTTTTGCCAATACTTCTTCGGTCATCATTGGTCGCCCAGTATCACGTCCCGAAGGGTCGCCAATTCGTCCGGTCGCCCCACCAACCAACATTAATGGACGATGACCGTATTTTTGCAACCAACGCATCATCATTACCGGCACCAAATGCCCAACGTGCAACGAATCCGCCGTTGGGTCCGAACCCAAATATGCCGATATCTTACCACCGTTCAACGCATCGTTCAAACCATCAATGTTTGAAGTTTGGTTTATAAAGCCCCGCATTTCTAATTCGTGCAATAAATCATTTTTCATAGATAAATCCTGTATTTTTGATAACGGTAAAATTTTAACCTAAAAATGCGACATTTTCAATTAAAAACTGTTTTTCTACAACAAAAAACACCGCCAAAGGGCGGTGTAAAACTACGAACCAAATACAAGTTTAGTTCAAAGCATCTTTCAAAGCCTTACCAGGTTTGAATTTCGGCTGGATAGAAGCCGGAATTTTAATCGCAGCACCTGTACGAGGGTTGCGGCCTGTTGTTGCTTTACGTTTTGCTGTTGTAAATGTTCCAAAGCCAACGAAACGAACATCGCCTTTTTTTTTCAATGTTTTTGTTACTGTGCTGAAAAATGAATCCAGGCATGCAGCAACTGTTGCTTTTGTAACATCTATTTCATTTGCGATTGCTTCAATCACTTGTTGTTTGTTCATATTGTTCTCCTTTTATAAATTTATTAAGGTGTCCCAGCAGTCACCGTGGCAATGCCTCCAAAAACCAAATTTACGTATGCAAACTTTCTTATTTCTGGGGGCATTGCCTGTGCTGCCTATCCGAATCGTAGAGAATTCTGCCATTTAAGTCAAGAGTATTTATTTTTTATGTGTTATTTTGCCGAAACAGCATCGCTGGGGACAATTCTGGCACCGGGGGATGTAGCCTCGCACAGGACCCAATTTCCGGTCGCCCCACGAACATTTATGTTAACGGTCTTAAAGTGATTAGGGGTCCATATAATCAACGACAATATCACAATGGCCCATATTAATAATTTTGTAAATTGCCATGGTTTTGTGAAACTTTCCTTTTTGAATTTGTCACTTAATAAATTCTGATACATCGCCCAACCCCAAACAAACATCAGAATTATTCCACAGAAAAACGTACCTATTATTATATACTTTGAAAACATAGAAAAATTATACGACAAAGAATCCCAAAAACCGTTTTCCGCCGGACATACAAACAACGCACGCCCCGCATATTCAGACGGAATTTGCAACGCCGCACCACCCCCAAGCGACAAATCAAAAGATGCCATTATCACTATCATAGTTAATAAAACTATCGTTAAAACCAACGTCTTGTTCATTTTGAATCCTTTTGATGTTCGCCACGTATATAGCATATTATACCACAAAAAACTAACCAATTGCAATTTTAGAAAGATTTATTTAATATCCATATTATGTTCCTGAATAAAAAGCGTCTTTTGGTGGCGATAACCACGTTTAATCATGATGCATTAAGGGTATCGATACCCTTGTTGGCACGTATTGGCCACAGGGTTTCTGTCTTGATTTATAATGATAATCCTGACATTAAACTAACCAAGAAAACTGTTCGAAAAATTGGATGGCGTGGACCGTTGCAAATAATTAATGGTGCCGAAAACCTTGGTGAAATCGGTGCAAAAATCAAACTGATTGACATTTGTGCAAAAGACACCACCCACAAATGGGTTACGTTTATGGACGATGACGATATGTTGGTTTCAATTGATATTCCCCAGGTCAGCGATGACGTGTTCGCAATTTTGCAAAATGTGGCGGTTGTCCAAGATTCACACACCGAATTATTCAAAAAACATTTTGATTGGAACAAAAATTCATTGGGACCAAATTTCGACATACGTGGCACTTGGATTCGACCGATGTATCTTGACGGTTTTTCAAATTTTATGGAATCATTGATGCCGCAATTCAACAAAATTGCACGGGTGTTAAAATATCGTTTGCCAGTTGGTGCGATTTTGTGGGCCGGATTAAATGCTTTTGTGAAATCCACGCACCCAAAAATGCAACCGATATATATGAATAAAACCAATTATGTATCGATTCGGCTGGGGACGGCGTGCGAAAAATACGGCACAAAAAACAGCCCATCCGATGTCAGGGCTGATTTTTCCAAGGCCGCACTTGAAAAATTCACTGAATTGTTTGATTTTGCAATCAAACAAAATGTGGTTGCACAAGAACAATAAAGGTCTATAATCGACCAGAAAATATACAACAAATCAAGGAAACACCATGACTTATAATGAAATTAGAAAAGTTTTTTTGGATTATTTTCAAAAACACAACCATAAAATCGTTCCGTCCGCTTCATTGATTCCAAACGACCCAACATTATTATTCACTGTTGCCGGTATGGTTCCATGGAAAGGCATATTACAGGGTGTTGAACCGGCTTTTGCACCACGCGTTGCAGATGTTCAGAAATGTATCCGGGCCGGCGGAAAACACAATGATTTAGAAGACGTTGGTTTGGATGGTCGGCATCACACTTTCTTTGAAATGATGGGCAATTGGTCTTTTGGTGATTATTTCAAAGAAGCCGCATTAGAAATGTCATGGGATTTATTAACAAATGTTATCGGCATTGACCCAAAGCGTTTGGTTGTTACCGCACACGAATCTGATGACGAAGCGGCGGCATTATGGAAAAAAATTGCCGGCAAAGAAGCAATTCGTTTGGGCAAAGACAATTGGTGGTCGGCTGGCGACACCGGCCCATGTGGTCCATGCACCGAAATCTTTTATGATTTTGGTGAAAATGTCCCTGGGGGCTTACCAGGAACACCGGATGAAGATGGTGGCAGATATGTTGAAATATGGAACAATGTATTTATGCAATATGATTGTGATGCCAATGGCAAATTGCACGATTTACCAAAGAAAAACGTGGATACCGGGGCTGGATTGGAACGTTGGGCGGCCATGTTGCAGGGAAAGATAGATAACTATGACACCGACTTGTTTGTAAATCTGAAACACGCGGTAAGTGATTTGACCGGTGTTCGTGAAACACCCGAAAACATCACAAGTTTCAAGGTTATTACCGACCATTTACGTGCGGTTGGTTTTGCAATTGCTGATGGAGTTATTCCATCTAATTCTGATCGCGGATACGTCATACGCCGTATTTTGCGGCGTGCGATGCGACACGGTCAAATACTGGGGCATAACGGTGCGTTGTTATCGAAACTGTATCCGGCGTTGATTCGCGAAATGGGTGACGCGTATCCGGAATTGGCCGCAAATGAAAAACATGTTGTTGAAATTATCACAAACGAAGAAAACGCATTCGCAGATATGTTAAACAACGGTATGAAATTGTTAGACAATGAAATTCCAAAGGTTCAAAACGGTGTTTTACCGGGGGCTGTTGCATTCAAGTTGTTTGACACATACGGTTTCCCATTAGATTTAACGCAAATGATTTTGCGTGATAAAAATATATCGGTTGATGTCCCAGAATTTGAACATGCCATGGCGGAACAAAAAGAACGCAGCCGTGCCAACACCAAGGGAACAAAGGTATTATGGGAATCACGCAGCGAATTACCGGCAACCGATGACAAAACGAAATACTCGCCGGACAACACGATGCAATCAAAAGTATTGGCGATTTTACGTGATGGTGAATTCATAGAATCCGCAGACGATGGCGACAATGTAGAGGTTGCCTTGGATAAAACAAACTTTTATGGTACCCAGGGCGGTCAGGTTGGCGACATGGGCGAATTGAAAATCGGCGATAAAACTGTTTTGAATGTATCCGAAGCCGCACGTGCGAACAACATTGTTTTACATCGTGGAACAGTAAGCGGAAAAATATCTGTTGGCGATACCGTTTCAACCGTGGTCGATATGAACAATCGGTCCCAGACCACACGGGCCCACACCGCGGCACATTTGTTACAGGCCGCATTACGCCAGGTATTAAATACTGATGTTGAACAGCGTGGGTCAAAAGTAAGCCCTGATTCTGTTCGTTTTGATTTTTCGTTTGGACGTGCAATGACAGATGACGAGAAGTCAGCAGTTGAAAAATTAGTTAACGATTGGATTAACGCCGATATGTCGGTCGCACACGAAGAAATGCCAATTGATGAAGCAAAAAAACGCGGTGCAATGGCGTTATTTGGTGAAAAATATGGTGATGTCGTGCGTGTTATTACGGCGGGCGATGTATCATGCGAATTATGTGGTGGAACGCATGTTTATCATACAGGCGAAATAATCCGTGCAAAAATTAACAAAGAGAAATCTATCAGCAGTGGCATCCGCCGCATTACAATGTCGGTTGGTGCCTTGGCATAATAAAAAACAAAAAGGAAGCATCTATGTTATTAAAAGGAAAGAAAATCTTAATTACTGGTGTTGCAAACGATTGGTCAATGGCGTGGGCAATTGCCAAACGTGCACATGACGAAGGGGCTGAAATTGCTATGCCGTATGCGATGCCGGCGTTGGAAAAACGCGTTCGTCCGTTGGCAGAATCTATCGGTGCAAAATTTGTCCAGGAATGCAACGTTCAAAATGACGAACAAATGGACTCTTTGTTTGCAAACATTGAAAAAGAATGGGGACATTTGGATGGTATGTTGCACGCAATTGCGTTTTCTGATAAAAACGAATTGATGGGGCGTTATGCCGATACAACACGCGAAAACTTCAAAAACACAATGGACATTTCGGTATATTCATTGGTTGATTTGACACGCCGTGCATCTAAATTGATGACCAATGGTGGTGCGATTGTTACCCTGACCTATTTTGGTGGTGAAAAAGCGGTTCCGAACTATAACGTTATGGGCGTTGCGAAATCTGCATTGGATTCTTCGGTCCGTTATTTGGCATCTGATTTAGGTCGCGACAAAATCCGCATCAATGCAATCAGTGCCGGACCAATTTTGACATTGGCATCCAGTGGTGTTGGTGGTATTAAATCTATGTTACGATTGAATGCTGGTCAAACACCGTTACGCCGTAATATGACACTGGACGATGTTTCTGGTGCGGCGGTTTATTTGTTAAGCGATTTGTCATCCGCGGTAACCGGTGAAGTTCATCACGTTGATTGCGGTTATTCCACAACCGGTATGTTACCAAATGAATTGAAAGACATTTTGTTAAAGGGTTTAGACACCCAGGAATAAAAAAAAACAAAAACCCACAAATTTGTGGGTTTTTTAATTGCTATTTTGAATCAAATATCTTTTCCGGTGTATTTATATTGCACAGTGCTATTATAAAATCAACAAAAGCCCAGACACAAACCGCAACCCCCGGCACAATCAACAACCAACCAATGGTTCCCATCAGCAACATAATAACAGCCTGGGTGGTTTTTCCGGCATAAAATTTATGGCCGCCCCAAATACCTAACAACCATACCAATACCAAATAAACCGCAATTGATTTGCCATTGGGTATTGCACAATACCCGCATTTTGGGCAAGCCTTTGCCCTGTCCGAATGTTTGTGTCCACATTCACGACAATAAACCATCGCCATATTTCATCCTTTTGGTTATCATTTATTCCTAATTTTATCATAATTTTTCGTCTTTTTCAATTGTGTTATTTTTACAGATTTTTTATAATGGGTTTATGACAAAAGTACCAGACCTGTTTATTCGTGCAGAACACGCGGATTTAATTAAAAAATTAAACGCTTGGGATATCGCATATCATCAAAACGATGCCCCAATTGTTGATGACGCGACATACGACAACGCAAAAAAGCGGGCGTTGGAAATCGAATCAGAATATCCGGAATTGGCCCCAAACGGTGCATCAACACACGTTGGGGCACCCGTTGCAACAAAGTTCAAATCATACCCACATTCGATTCCTATGTTGTCTATTTCGGACGTGTTTGATTCGAACGAGGTTGCTGATTGGTTTAACAAATTGTCAAACCGTGATTTGTTCATTGAATTAAAGGTTGACGGTTTGTCGTATGCTGCACGTTATGAAAACGGTAAACTTGTTCGTGGTTTAACACGTGGCAGCGGCACAATTGGCGAAGATATTACCGAAAATTTAAAAACTATATCCGACATTCCACAACAGTTATCCGGCGAATATCCGGACATCATCGAAATTCGTGGCGAGGTTTATATGTTGCGTTCGGATTTTCTGGCGTTAAATGCGGCGGCGGAACAAAATGGCGACAAAGTTTTTGCAAATCCACGAAATGCGGCGGCCGGTTCGTTAAGGCAAATAAATCCTGAAATAACCGCAACCAGAAAACTGTCTGCATTTGGTTATACGTATGGCGAGGTTTCAAATCGCACGTGGTCAACACAATCTGAATTTTTTGATAAATTGGAATCGTGGGGCTTTAAAACGACACGAAAATGGGCCAGACGTGCCAGCACACTGGATGAAATTGATTCAATGTATAACGACATAATTGTTGAACGTGCCGACATACCATTTGACATTGATGGTCTGGTTATCAAGGTTAACGATATTGCAACCCAGGAACGCATGGGGTCGCGTGCCAACAGCCCCCGGTGGGAGGTTGCGTATAAATTCCCCGCGGCACGTGCAATAACAACATTGAACGACATAACTGTCCAGGTCGGACGAACCGGCGTTTTAACGCCCGTGGCGGAATTAGAACCGATAAACATCGGTGGCGTTTTGGTTTCACGTGCAACATTACACAACGCTGACGAAATTGAACGTCTGGGGGTCAAAATTGGCGACAAGGTTATCGTTCAACGGGCTGGCGATGTTATCCCACAAATTATTGGGGTTGCAGAATCATCGCCAAATTCTCAAAAATTTGTATTCCCAACCGAATGCCCCGTTTGTGGCGGTGCGGTTGTTCGGGAATCTGGGATGGTTGCCCACCGGTGCATAAACAGCCTGGGGTGTCCGGCACAACGAATTGGCGAATTGGAACATTTTGTTTCCCGCCAGGGTTTTGACATCGAAGGTCTGGGGACGAAACAATTGGAATTGTTTATTAACAATGGGTGGATTGATAATCCGGCGGATATATTTAGTCTGGTTGAAAATCATGGCGATGAAATCAAACGTTTGGACGGTTTTGGTGACAAATCTGTAACGAATTTAAACAACGCGATAAACAAGGCACGCCGGATTGAATTGCATCGTTTCTTGTTTGCTGTTGGTATCCCAGAAATCGGAAACGTTACGGCAAAATTGTTGGCAAATCATTTTATGAATTTGGAATCGGTGCGAAACGCAAGCGTTTCTGATTTATGTTCCGTTGATGGAATCGGCGAAACGATGGCAAATGAAATCGTATCGTTTTTTCAAAACGAACGAAACGTTTTCGTATTGGATAAATTGTTGCAACATATTCAAATTCAAAACCCAACACCCAAGACATCAAATTCCGCATTGTTTGGCAAACGAATTGTGTTAACAGGCGGTCTTGCAAAATACACTCGCGATTCTGCGACCGAGATTTTGGAACAAATGGGTGCACGCGTTCAATCCAGTGTGTCCGCAAAAACAGATATTGTTATTGCCGGAACAGATGCGGGTTCAAAACTGACACGTGCAAATGAATTAGGTATCACGGTATGGTCCGAAGATGACTTCGACAAGGCGGTGGCAACCAATGGTCAAAGATAAAAACCAACAAAACACTGATAAAAAAACGTTTTCTTTACGCAGGCGATTGATTGTCTGGTTGTGCAATCTGATTATTATGGGGCTGATTGCGGTTGGGGTTTATGTTGCGGTTATATATTTTCGAATGCCTTCGTTGGATGCTATCTTGCACGAAACCAGACCGGCGGCCATCGTGTTTTTGGACAACCAATCCAACGAAATCCGCAGCGATAATCGTATTATGGGAACACCGGTTTCAACCCAAACATTACCACCACACGTATGGCAATCAATTGTTGCAATCGAAGATAAACGCTTTTTCAAACACGGTCCAATAGACACACGTGCGTTACTGCGTGCAATTGTTTTGAATGCTGTTAATGGCCGATTTGCGGTTGGCGGTTCATCCATAACCCAACAAACGGCAAAGAATATATTTCTTTCGCGTGATAAAAAAATTTCACGCAAAGTCCAAGAATTAATTCTATCTTACTGGTTGGAAAATCGGTTTGATAAAAATCAGATATTAGATTTGTATATGAACCGTGTATCGTTGGTTGGCGGTCTGCGTGGCATTGATGCGGCGGCACGCGTTATGTTTCAAAAGCCTGCTGCACAATTGACATTGGCCGAATCTACACAAATCGCCGCAATGTTAAAGGCCCCCACAACTTACAGCCCGCTACGCAATCCCGACAAAAACATCGCACGGGCCAGGACTATTTTACAGGAAATGGTTCGACAAGGTTATATCGATTTAAATACTGCACGCAAGGCGGCGGCGGAACTGGGCCCGGCACGTGAAACGGTCGATACAAACCTGTATCGATATTGGACCGATTTTGTTACGGATGAATTGTCTTCACAAATCGGAATTACTGATTCAGATTTGTATGTGCATACGACACTGGATGCAAAATTACAAAACAAAATAACGGCAATTATGCCGCGGAATTTAGGAACACACCAGGGGGCAACCGTTGCAATGGAACGTGACGGTGCAATTCGTGCAATGATTGGCGGTGCAAACTATCAGGCCAGCCAATTTAATCGTGCCACCGCACATCGCCAACCCGGCAGCACATTCAAACCAGTTGTTTATTTGGTTGCACTGGAAAACGGTATGACACCCGAATCATCGGTTAACGATTCACCCTTTGCGATTGGTGATTACAACCCCAAAAATTATAATGGGCGATACTATGGCGATATAACATTGGCAACTGCATTCGCAAAAAGTGTAAATTCTGTTCCATTGAAATTAACAAAACAATACGGTCTGGATTCTGTTCTGGCGATGGCGGCACGCATGGGGGTTGGGAACAAATTAAGACGTGAATACTCGACTGTTTTGGGTGCATCAGAAATGAATCTGGTGGATTTAACAACATTGTATGCGGTGATATGGAACGATGGTGAATCTGTTCGGCCCTATTCTATTACAAAGATAACAAATGCACAAGGGGATGTTTTATATGAACGCAATCCATCCGAACCTATTAAAATCCTGGGCGACACAACAGTTGAATATATGAACGAATTGTTGGGCGATGTTGTTGCACCGAACGGAACCGGGCATCGTGCGGCGGCCCCGGGCGTTATTGGCGGAAAAACCGGAACCAGCAACGAAAACCGCGATGCGTGGTTTATTGGTGCAACAGATGAATTGATTATTGGCGTATGGGTTGGTAATGATGATTTTACATCAATGGGTGCCAAAATAACCGGCGGCACAATTCCCGCCCAGATATTTCACGATATTGTCGAATAATTCGTACTAAAAACAAACCCGCCGTGGCGGGTTTTACTTTTTTTGGAACAAATTATCTGATTGGTTTATCAATGAACATCATTATCAACCATATCACTGCTGCGACACCAATTATGGCATAAACAATGTTACTGACCAGTGTCGCCGGTCCAAACAACCACGCAACCAGGTCAAAACCAAAAATACCAATCAACCCCCAATTAATCGCCCCAATAAAAGTCAATGGTGCAAGAACGTAATCTGTTAATCCTCTCATGTTTTTATCTCCCATGGTTTTATAAAGATTAAATGTCTTTTACGACATAGGTATTATACCTGGCGATTAAGAAACACACAATATGAAGAAAAACCTAATAAAACCCACAGAAATCTAGGACTTTTTTGAGACAAAAAACGAACGTTTAAATCAACCGTTTTTTGCATAATAAAAATCCAGTAATTTCAGTGCAACCAAACATCGAAACTGGGGCGAAAATAAACGTTCCTTTTTGATATAGTACTTTTCGGGGGTGTATTGTTTCCTATGAACATACGTTTTCTGCATATTTTTATATTTCTTATGTGCACGTTTGCTGCGGGCATTGCTGATGCACGCACCCTGCATGTTGGGGATAAAACGTTCATATTGTCCCAGACAAAATACACCACACCATCCTTGGCTTTTGGGGTTGGTAATGAAGTTTGGTATGGAACACTAACAATATCGCCATTAACAGATACGTTACATATAAAACACGATAATAAAACATATTCCTTATGCGAACCATTTACCGATACCGAAAACTATACTTATGATGAAAATGGCCGGCTGATTGGCGCAGACGAAAATTTATGGCTTAAAAACACAAAAACAAATGCCATACGAACTGATTTTTACGCATCCCCAAAAAGCCGTGCCGAATTGATTATGCGATGGGACGAAGATTATAATGAGACTGGCAGGTGGTTTTTTGGGCATTCAAAACCAGATAAATCTAGTGGTTTTACTTTTTCCATAAATTGGAATAAAACACGTGGATATAATCATAGATTGCAACCATGGTTGTGTGCATTTCAAAGCAGTGGTTGCACATATACGTATAGAGATACAACCCCCGCAAATATAAAATTTACAAAACAAACATATATCTTGGATGCAAAAAACAGAAAATTTAGTATTGGAACCCAAACAATAACGGGGCTTTCACGTCCTTCTTCTGACACGACTTTCAGGCCACTTGTATTGTTTGGATACAGCAATCCGACATATGCAAACGTCCCATACAACAATTACATATATATGTACGAAGCAAAACTGTATGAAGACGACGTTTTAATGCGTCATTTTGTTCCGGTGCCGGCGTGTATGCGGATTGGGGATTTTGTTGTTCCCGAAAACGGTATGTGGGATATTGTGGAACAGAAATTTTACGGCAATTCCGGCAGTGGTTCTTTTATCTATGGCAAGGACGAGTAAAAAATTCCAGAAAGCCGTCATACCGCCGTAGGGCGGTATCCAGTGCGAACGCAGTGAACACCTGCGTCGCAGACAACAGCAATTCGTCACCCCGCAGACGTGCGGGGTCCAGTGCACAAGCACCTGCGTTGCAGACAATTATTTATTATTCCCTGCGGGGCAGGTTCTCGCATTCGCTCGAACTAGATACCGGCCTACGCCGGTATGACGAATAGAAAAAACGATATAACGAAAGTCGGTGTCATTCCGGGGGCGCGTATGTGCAACCCGGAACCCAGGTCAATTATGTGTTTGCGCGATTGCGCAAACCGATTTGTTTAACAACAAACCACTAAAAAACCGCCCGGGCGGACGGTTTTTATATTCTTAGAATCCGAAGACCATTCTTTGTTTCGATTGACGTTTCTTTTCGTTACGAACGGCTTCTTCACGTTTACGTTTACGCTTGGTGGTTGGCTTTTCATAGCGTTGACGTTCCTTGGATTCACGATACAGGCCTTCTTTTTGTGATTTACGTTTTGCGACACGTAACGCCTGTTCAACGTTGTTATCACGAACCAGAACTTTAACCATAACCTATTCACCCCCTTTAAGCGTGTTTTATTGGTGTTTTATCTTGGTGGAGCTGATGGGACTCAAACCCACGACCTCCTGAATGCAAATCAGGCGCTCTATCAACTGAGCTACAACCCCAGAACTCTGTGACAGGCATTTTATATATTTTTTCTACAAAAGTCAACAAAAAATTACTATCCTGGCGTACCAAAATTTTATTTCTTGATACGATTTGTCATCATAGCAGCGGCATCGCGTACAGCCAAGCCCTGCATATATTTAATTTCCTCGCCATTCAAAGCACCACAAGCCTGATATAACTTGTCTATAAACCCGATGCGTTTTACCTGTGTTTCTAACTCACCCAAAAAGGCCCATACTTCGGGGGCGTTATATCTTGCTAAAACAGAATATGTCCAATCTTTGTGCGTATGAGTATAGGGCAACGTGCTAGTATCAAAAATTTTCGCCGGCACACCCAAGGCCACCAAAGCCGATTTAAACTGTTCAGGCTCTACACCTTTTCTCACTTTTATATCCACAGCATTACCCTCGTCTTCTATGGCTTCTATTTGACTTGCAATTTTAAACAAATCCTTTTGCGTATATTTCATAATAAACTCCTTTGTTGTTATACTTCATGTGTATCATAACAAAAACGAACGTTTATTTTCGCCCCAGTTTCGATGTTTGGTTGAACTGAAATTACTGGATTTTTATTATGCAAAAAACGTTTGATTTAAACGTTCCTTTAAATCGCACGCTAACAGAACAAAACATAGGAGTAAAAAATGGCTGTAATTGGCTACATTCGGGTATTTTCGAACAAAATCTTCGTTGGATAATTTACGGGCCAATGGTAAAAAATTGGGACGGCCTTTCTCGGCAAAATCAAGAAACCTGAAATTATCTAAAAACATTAAAAAAATCCAAAAAATGCTGAACAACAATACCCCAAAAGTAGAAATAGCACGCATTTTTAATGTCCAAACGGCAACATTACGGCGATTTATGCATCGCACAAATTTATACTGATAATATGTATGTTGTTGTTCGAAGAAATTTCGTTTTTTATAAAAATTTTTAATCAAGAAATTAAAAATTTGCCTTTTTCAAAAAAATACTATAAAATATCGCACGAACATACACAGGTGGCGTTTCAAATACCAGAAACCAACACGCACATAACGGTTTCGGATGGTTGGCAGAGCGGTCGAATGCGGCGGTCTTGACTGCGAAGCGAGGTGCGAGTATGATATAATCATACGCAGCACCAAAACCGTAGGTTTGAAAGAACGCCGTGTATATGAAAGTTTCGGATGGTTGGCAGAGCGGTCGAATGCGGCGGTCTTGAAAACCGTTGACGGGGCAACCCGTCCGGGGGTTCGAATCCCTCACCATCCGCCATAAAAATCAAATCGGCATTGTGCCGATTTAATTTTTATCGTGATTGGCATTGGGTTGAACACTGCAACGCAGTTGCCCAGGTTCGATAACAAGTAGATTTTGGAAGTGTTAACGCACCAAAATCGTTACGGTTGCGACGCAGGCACAAAGTGCCGAGATAATCCCTCACCATCCGCCATAAAAATTAAACACCCGATTGGGTGTTTTA
>JAFSST010000013.1 GCA_017450905.1 Alphaproteobacteria bacterium | reverse complement strand
AGGGCGGTTTTGCGCTGGTTTTTGGGGATGGCATTATTCCCTCGACCGGCACCAGGAATTTAAAACACCGCCCTTTTGGGCGGTGTTTTTTATCTTTCGTGATAAACAATTGGCACGCCGGCATTCAGTGCAGCGGCACGGGCATTCGCCGCACCGCGATTTGCCAAATCAAGCAAATACTTGGATAACATACGGGCATTATATTTTGCCAATAACTTTTGATCAGGGTCATCAATAAATGTCGCCTCGTCATGAATACCACGCATAAACAATTTATATCTTTTTCCACCGTTATTATATATTTCCCAAATGTCAGCCTTGCTGCACACATCACCCAGATTGTTCAAACTGTTGGTATAACGGCGGCGAATATCTTCTTCGGGAACATCGTGTCCACCAAGGGCAACGCGTTGATGCACACGGGCAACATTTTGCTCAACCGATGGTAAAAACACATATAAAAATACAATTTTATAACCCTGGTCCTTGGTTATTTTGATGAATTTGTTATGACTGTGTCCCGCCAGAGTCGTTTCCCACGCAAATGATTTATTATTGGATATTATGTCATAACTTTGTTTCAATATAATGCGACTTGCATCGAATGGTGACATATTCTGTTCGCGGGCAATATCATCAGAATTCAAGAAAACCACATCAGGCTTATCGGCAATCAACTCACGGGCCAGCGTTGTTTTACCGCTGCCGTTTGGACCACCAATTAAATAAAAAACTTTTTCGTTAAATATACCCATAACAACCCCTGCTAACCAATTGTTGGGCTAATTATACGACAAACAACACCAATTGTCAAATAAATGAATAAATTTTACCGTGCGGTTTTTGCGTTTTCCTGTTCGCGTTTTTCAACGGCGTTTGCAACACTTTCTATTTGCAGCAATTGATTTTCCAACGCACTGCGTTCAGAATTTTTATACCCCGTTTCTTCCACCTTTTTGGATTCGACCGGTTCAGCATCCTTGTTGACCGCCGGTTGTTTTGTATCCTTGGGCTTTGGAACCGTTTTTTCCACACGCGGATTTATTAAATTATCATAGATTTTTTGTGCCTCTAACGTGCCTTCAACATCACGTTTTAACAATCTGTTTTCTTCGCCTGGAATAAACCACGCATCCAATTTAACCGCAGTAATTTGCATCAATGGACGGGTCCGAGCCTCCGCCAGCCAGGACGGAACACGTGGTGCATCGGAATAATACCAAATCGCAATCCAATACACAACCCCCATAACCACAACACCACGAATAATTCCAAAAATAACCCCCAATGTATGGTCGGTAACATTCATCATACTGGCCTGGATACGGTCACGCAGTTTTTGGTTTAAAAATCCGGCAATTAACAATATAACAAAAAATACGATAAAATATGACGCAACCAATGTCCCAACCGTTGAATCATTCAGTCCGAACCAACCCTGTAACAACTTATCCAACATGGGTGACACAAAACGAGCCGTTACCGCCGCCACAATCCACGACAACGTTGCCAATGTTTCATAAATTCCACCACGTATTGTCGCCCATACGGTTGATGCCAACAAAACACCAATATAAATATAATCCAAACTGGTTAAGTTAAACATATCAAACGTCCATTATTTTTTATCGCCCTTGCGTGTCAAGACAAAACCTATCCCCAACACCGCGACAATCAAGAGTGCATAGTAGATGAAATTATTATTTTTTTGACTTTTTTTTTGCTCTTGTTTTGCACCACGTTCGGAAATCGTTCCGTGCCGTTCGGCATGCGAAGTGCGAAATGCATCCGCATCACGTGATAATTCCTTTCTGTTTTCGTCCGCCATTTTGCGTGCCGTATCATTCATATCAACCGCGACCGCCGCACGAAAATCATCACGCATATAATCGCCATAGCCCTGGAAACATTTTTCACCAATCATCAAAACCGGAACACCGCCAGATTTAAATTCGCACTTTTTCACAACATCAAAAAATTCATTACGATTATCAGATTCCATAACATTAACACGCGTAACGTGAATATCAGGATATTCATAAATCAATTCGTTTGATATAAAATCCAACGCATGATGACAATGTGGACAAGACGGTGAATAATAAATCGTGATATCCGCCGCCATCGCACCACCGCCAAACATTGCGGAAAACATTAAACATAATCCAAACAAACGTTTCATAAAAATCTCCTTGCCTTGTTCGGATTGAATTATAGAAATCTGTTTACATTGGTGCAAGTCATTTTTACAACAAAATTTATAAAAATTATTAAAACGCTACACGAATTAAACGCACATCGTCAAATTCAGGATGTTCATTAAAAACAGATTGTGCCATCGGACACATAGATATAATCTTGCGATGTTTTGCACGTGCAAATGCAACAACATGTCGCACCAATTCCAAACACAGATTTGTATTTTTATATTCATCGACTACGTATGTTGATTCAATAACCAATCGGTCAACACCAACAAAAAACATATTTATTTCGCCAATTTGTTGACCATGACAATTTGCAATAAACCCTTGGCTGTTTTGCTGTTCATTAAACTCTATGTCTTTGGGTGAAAACATATCAAATCCTTTGTCCCCAGACTATCACAGCACACACAAAACATAAATATGAATGTTTACTCAAAAAAAGAAACGGGCAACAACGCCCGTTTTTTATAATGCATTAAAATTCTTTTGTATTATTTTTCCACTTCGTTTTAATCCAGCGGATTCCTGGGGCGACATTTTCGGCATTAAACTTGTGATGACACCATGGGCCCCAACGACACGCGGTAACGACATAGCCAAAACGTTTTTACCAATTCCCGAAACAGTGCTAACCGTTAAAATTCTGGCTTCGTCATTTATAATGCAACGCAACAAATCAGCAACCGCCGCACCGATTCCGTCCCACGTTGCACCACGCCCACGAATAATTTCATACGCCGCATTATGCACCCGATGTTCAATTGTATTACGTGTGGTTTTTGGCAACGATATTTTTGATTGTTTGCAAAAATCATCCAACATCAAACCACCAACTGTTACCGCCGACCAATTAACGACACTGCTGTCCCCGTGTTCGCCCAAGACGTATGAATTTATTGATTGTGGCGACACAGATAATTGCCGCGATAAAATCGTCCGCAACCGTGCAGAATCCAACATTGTTCCGGTCCCAATGACACGTGATGGCGGTAATTTAGAAATACTTTGTGCCAACATAACCATAACGTCCTGTGGATTTGTAACCAAAATCAAAACCACTTTTTTTGCATCGACATTATCCATAACACGTGGCACAATATCGCGAATAACATCCGCATTATTTTCCAATAAATCCGTTCGTGTTTCACCAGGTTTTTGATTTGCACCGGCGGCAATAATTACTATATCCGAACCACGAATACCACGATAGTTACTTACCGCGGTGATTTTAACATCAAAACCAAATGTCGCGGCGTGGCCTAAATCTTCGGCGGCGGCACGTGCCCGCACACCATCACGGTCAAACAAAACCATTTCGTGAACCAGGCCGGTATTTTTTACCGCGGTTGCAACCGCCGACCCGACCGACCCAACACCAATAATTGCTACTTTCATATTTCTCTCCTGATAAAGACATTATAGCATATTTTAGTGGTTAGTGTTGATAAAAAAAACGGATGCAATCGCACCCGTTTCCACAATCCACTAACACTAATACGATTTTGCAACAAATACGTATGTTGGGTCCGCGTCATCCAAACAACGGCGTGTAATTTTGTATTTTTCCATCAGCCCATCAAATTCTGGTGTTGTTGTCAAATCATATTTGATACGGAAAAATCCAACCTTGCCTGCGGCTAAAACCTTTTCCAAATCAGCCAAGGATGCGACATCGTGCATCATCGCACGATTACGCTTTTCGGCCGCCGCATACATATCCGATTGAATCAGCGATAACATTTCCGGGATTTGTTCCGGTAAATCCGCAACGGATAAAATTTTGCGTGAATCTTTACCTAAATCACGGCGAGTTATCGTAACGGTATCAGTTTCTAATTCGCGACCGCCAACCTCGATACGCAATGGCACGCCGCGTTTAATCCATTTCCACATTTTATCAGGTGCACGACTGTCGGAATTATCCACCAACACACGAACACCAATCTGATTCAAAGATTTTTCTATGTTTGCGGTATATTCACGCATAGCATCGATATTTTCATCGCGGGAAATAGGTATGATTACAACCTGATATGGTGCCACGGCCGGCGGCAAAATCAAACCATCATCATCACTGTGTGTCATAAACAAACCGCCCATCATACGGGTTGATGTTCCCCAAGACGTTGTCCACGCATGTGCCAATTTGCCATCTGTCCCCAGGTATTGAATACCAAACGATTTTGCAAAATGTTGTCCCAAATCATGCGAAGTTCCGGCCTGCAACGCCTTGCCGTCCTGCATAATTTGTTCAACCGTATACGTATGGTCGGCACCGGCAAACCTTTCTTCGGGGGTCTTTTCACCCATAATGCACGGTATCGCCAAAACATCACGCATATAATCGCCATAAACCTTGTGCATTTTACGAGCGTCTTCGTTGGCCTCTTCGTGCGTTGCAAAAACATTATGACCTTCTTGCCAGTTAAATTCAGATGTTCGCAGAAACATACGCGGACGCATTTCCCAACGCATAACATTAACCCACTGGTTCAATTTCAACGGCAAATCACGATAAGATTTTACCCAACGCGACATCGCTTCACCGATGATGGTTTCCGATGTCGGGCGAATAATATAAGGTTCCGCCAGTTTGGAATCCGGGTCTGGTTGCAATTTGCCATCAATCATTTTCAAACGATAATGAGTAACAACCGCGGCCTCTTTTGCAAAGCCCGCAACATGTTCAGCTTCTTTATTAAAATACTCGATTGGAATTAACAATGGAAAGTTTGCATTTTGGACACCTGCGGCCTTGATACGTTTGTCCATCGCATCACGCATCAATTCCCAAATAGCCCAACCATACGGTTTAATAGTCATACAACCACGCACAGGTGCATTTTCGGCTAAATCCGCCGCAACAATTAAATTTTGATACCATTCGTTAAAATTTTCCGCCCTTGTTGGTGTTATTGCTGTTTTCATTTTTTCATCTCTTTTTTATTTTGAATTTCCGTATATTTATCTGAAATAATTTTGTGCAACGTTGTTGCCATCTCTTTTCTGTCCATACCCGCCAAAGGCGGCGGCGGCAACATATACACATTTACGGTAAATCCACCCAAAACCATTACATGAAAAACCTGACCGAATGCACTGCGTTCACGGGAACATTTTGGCCCCTGGGTCTGTTTCGCATTATCAAAGTATGCAAAATGTTCCGCCAAATCTTCTTCGCCGATTGGCGTGCCATCGTGAAAACAGTATTGAACAACAACCGGCTGAACAGTTACATCCGTTCCTTCGGCTACATTAAACAAACTGCTTTTAAATTCTTTGACGTATGCACCATTTGTTGTGGTTCCTTCGGGAAAAATATACAAAGGATACGATATTGTAGATATGGCATTTTGAACCTGGGCCAAGGCTTCGGCGGCATGTGATGGGCGGCGGTCAACAAACACGACACCAAATTTGTTCGCAACCCAACCAACCAAGGGCCATTTACGCACTTCGTTTTTTGAAACAAAACTGCCCCCGAACATAACCGGATATGTTGCAATTTCAAACACCGATATATGATTTCCCGCAACCAACAACGGACGCTTTTTTGATATTGTCCCGTGTTTTACAATTTTGATACTGGCCAACACTAATAATATCTTCATAAATACGGCCATATATTTAACCGAAAACCGACCACGTGGCAACAAAAACAAAATAGGCAATTGAACAACAACCATAATCCAAAACGCTGCAAATCGCAACGCACCAGTTATCGTATTAAAGACATTTTGTTTTCTGACCCCTGACATAAATTACTCCTCGGATTGCTGTTGGTTGTTTTCTTCGATAAATTCAGCATCAGCCGCATCTTCACGTAACAAAAACTCAAAAAATGCACCCAACATACTAAGCGAACCCGTAATAGGCAACAACATTATTTTACCCAATGTTTTCAATGGACGTGGTTTAACACCCAAATGATTCAATGCATCTTCACGACCAAAGAAATGTTTTTGATACGCGGCATCTATGTTCTTGGTCTGCATCATAACAAATACATCATAACTGTTAAAAGGCTTGTCAATAAATACACCCAAACCAAATGTTGCACCCAAACGTAAATAGCCCTTAATCAATGGTGTCATTTGTTTTTTTGCCAATTCTTCATCAACAAACGCACGTGGCAATATGTTCATTTTCGACATACGCGCATCAAGCCCCGGTGCAAAATTTTCAGGAATAACACGTGCACGTAAACGATTTGGCGACAAATGATGATAATACAGGTAAGATATCGCCTGGGCCGATTCAACCGGCTTTTGCCCAACGAATGATGCCACCCCAAACAGAACCGCAATACGGCGGCGTAAAACATATTCACTTAACCCCGCCCACAACATTCGCATAACTAATGCGTTTTCACGATATTCGGACGCAACACACGCACGGGACATTTCCGCAATGTTATCGGTCGCATTTTTAATTTTAGATATATTAAATTCCGTTTCGGTGTAAAAGCCCCCCATTTTATCAGCGGCCTTTTTATCAATTATACGATACGCCCCAACAACACGACCATCGTGAAACACCGCCATGTATTCGGCATATTTATCAAATTCATCATATTCTTCACATAACGCGTGTTGTTCATCGGTTGCGGACGCACCCTCTTCCTTAACAAAAACTTCGTATCGCAATTGACGAACCAATTTGCGTTCTTCTTTATTTCTGGTTAATCGAACTTCGAAATCGCGAACCTTGATAGCCATTTTAATAAACCTTTTATCATTAGCAGAACAAATGATACCAAACAACAAACGTGTTATCAATCTTTTTATTTTTATCAGACAAAAGAGATTTTTTAACGCAATTTATCCGATAATTCAGATATTGCAATTGCATACCAATTCGAATTATTCCAACGCTTGATACGATAAAAGTTCGGATATGTTAAATACGCATTTATAACCGGCATAGGTGCAACATCAGAATCGGGGTTCGTATCATATGATGTGTGTTCGGGTATATTCGCAACATCCGCAACCAATCCGGCCTCCATATCGCCGGTTGGTATTGGGCCACCATCCGAATTCAACACCCCCATCGCCGCCCAATCGGTCAAAGTCTTTTTGGTTTTCCCATCCAATAAAGATTTATCAAAATCGGCCGGCAAAACAACGCGGCGTGCGATACGCTGGGTTTTATCCCACCCCAGTTTGTTCAAATAATTTCCCGCACTGGCCATGGCATCACCGACACTGTCGATTATATCTATACGTCCGTCCCCGTTCCCGTCAACGCCATACATTGCAAGTGTTGTTGGAATAAATTGGAAATGCCCCATGGCACCGGCCCAACTGCCACGAATTGAATTTATATCTAACCTGTTATCGTCCGCGGTCTTCATCAAAGCCAATAATTGATCGCCAAAAAATTTTTCACGCCGCCCATCATACATCAATGTAAAGAAAGCATCGACCAATTTGTGTCGTGATTTTATTTCACCATAATTTGATTCCATTCCCCAAAAGGCAAGTATAATATGTGCCGGCACCCCATAAACATTATCGACACGCGATAACATCGTTGGGTATTTTGTTTTAACTTGTTTGCCCTTGACGATTTTGTTGGCATTAACCACACGTGCCAAATATGAATCCAATGTTAATTTAAATTCGGCCTGGTTTTTATCACTTTTAACAATTGACGGTATAAACGCGGGCGAACGCAACGTTGCATTTATCGTTGATTCAGATATATTTTTTGCCGCCGCACGTGTTCTAACGTCCGCCATAATCGAATCCCACCGATTCATATCAAACGAACCGGTATCGGCAAAGCACGAACCAAATAACATAAAACAAAGAAACGGTATAAATCTTCTTGCCCTGCGACACATTTCAAAAACCCCGATTCCTAGAAAGCATATTTTATTCCAAGATGCAATCCGAATGATTGCCAATTTGCTTCCTTTAATGAATCTGCTACATCTTCGGTATGTGCCGGCACAGTTTTCAAATAAGGGTTATCATTTTGGTCAAACATTGGATATCCATATTCGTCCAAAACAAACGTTGTGTATTCGGCGACATAAAGTTTTCCCGGAATTTTTCCAACATGGAAAAAGTTTGTATCAACCTTTAACGCCAATTGCAACCGTTCTGAAACCCTGTAATTATATTCCATTTCGGCCGCATAAGCATAGGCACCATTACTGCCCTCGTCCAAGAAACTGGGGTTTTGTTGCCAATCCGTCCGGTTGGGCCAGATACCTTCGGATGAATACTTTGGCAAACTAAATTGAACATAGAAACGCAGTTTGTCGGCCAACGTCATTTGCTTTTCAACTTCTAACCCGACATAAAAACCACTCCATGTAGTATTGTATATATGTGTAACACCGCCAACCTTGATTGGGCCATCGCCACCAATTATAACACAGTCGCCTTCGTACACACCCCAGGGTCTGTCACCCATAGTAGTCGCGTCATAATCCATTGTTGTTAAAACATCGCCCAAACTTGTTACATTACCACTGGTTGCCCCCGACTGGACAACGACCTTGATATCTTCGGGTCCCATACAAACCTGGTACCAATCATCAGGTGGCAAAATGTTTGTCGGCATGGAAAAGAAGTTCCCTTGTTCATCACCGTAAACATAATCACCCAAATTTGTCATCAATGGCAAATAAACACCCTGGTTCGGATACAAGTGGTCCGACATTTTCAAATCGTGTTTGAAAATTTCATACCCAATTGTCGGGGACAATTTCCAACCCGCAATGTTCCAAATATGATGAGCCCCAACACCAAAACGCATATGTTGGGATTTTCCGGATTGGTCCCCCATGGATATTGTAAAAATCCCTTCGTCCGGGGCCGCCCAATCATACGGTTCCAAATCATAATCCATTGACAGACCACCATGCGACAATTCGCCATACGTATATTCGCCATAGGCAAATAAATCAAAATTACGCAGCGAGAAATTATGACGTGCACCAACGGTTATCTCGTTAAAAACCATATCATCCCATTCCAAAACCGAATTTACCCCGGTTTTAAATTCGAAATCCGCAAACCGCCGTGCATAATCAGCATAAACAAAAGTCCGTTTTTCAGATTCCGCCGGAACCGAAACCCCATTAACCGTCATTGTTCCCGCATAAACATCCATTGGGATTTGCGGACGTTCGGTCTGGTACACATAGGAACGCGTTCCAACAATCTGTTTAGCACCAGATTGCCCGACATATTTTGTATAACCCTGGTCCCTGTATTGTCCGTAATTGATTTGATTTGCGTTTGATTTGCGTTGCGTTTGATAATATGACGGCACGCCCTCGTTCGCAGCCAAGGCCGCAAAAGGTGCAAATACAGCCGAAAAAAGATATAACAGTCCCTTTCTCATTCTCTTTATGGACATATTATATCACAATTTTTACATTATAAAAAGCAATTTATCACTTGCACAGAAAACCGCCTGTTGTAATATGTCAAATATGAATAATCCGCACAACATCTATATCCACGTTCCTTTTTGCATATCAAAATGCAACTATTGTGCGTTTTTTTCATCGGCATGTAAAAATCCTGATTGGGACGAATACGAACGACAAATTGTGGGCGAGATTTCATATTGGGCGAACACTATGGGGCGAATATCTGTCCCGACAATTTTCTTTGGGGGTGGAACACCATCGCTGATGCCTGCGAAAACATTGGAACGCATATTAAATAAAATCCGTTCTGAATTTAATCTGGATTCCGACATTGAAATAACATTGGAATCAAACCCAGGAACAATTGATTCTGAAAAACTCTCGGATTTTTGTTCGGTTGGCATAAACCGTCTTTCTGTTGGGATTCAATCACTGGATGATGATAAATTACACTTTCTTGGTCGCAAACACACCGCACACGATGCGTTAAAATTGATTGATTGTGCGATGCAAAAACATATCCGACTGTCCGGGGATTTTATATACGGAATGCCGGGCGAAGATGTTTCGGACATAATTAAACTTTGCGAACAAATAAATTCTATTGGTCTGAAACATTGTTCGTTATATGAATTGACAATTGAAAAAAATACACCGTTTGGAAAAATGAAACTTGAAATGCCAGACAACCAAACAATGGCCGATATGTATATTGCAATTCAAAATAATCTGAAACTTTCACGATACGAGGTATCAAATTACGCAAACGAAAACGAACATTGCAAACATAACCAAAATATATGGGATGGTGGTGCATACATCGGTATTGGTAATGGTGCGGCGGGTCGCGTATTTTTAAATAATACTTGGTATGAACAAATGGGTAACAACGCGATATTTCAACCCATTGATAACAACGCACGTGCGATTGAAAAGGTTTTAACCGGAATGCGAACGATACGCGGTGTTGAATTATCAGACGATGTAAAAAATGTTATTGATTTAGGGTTTGCAAAATCTGTTCCGGATATGTTACGATTCACGAACAACAATCGTATTGTTGCCACTGATGCCGGGATAATGATATTGGATGAAATAATAACAAAATTGGTAAAATAAAATGAAAAATATGTTTTTGAATATAGTTGGTGTTGTGTGCGTTGTTGCCGCGATATTTTTTGCGATTAATTACACAAAGGAGAAAAAGATGAACATCGGAATCGAATACGAAAATATGGACAGAACAAAAAATCCTGGCACTGATTTTTATGATTACGCGACACTTGGTTGGCGTAACAAAAATCCTTTGCCTAACGATTATACACGTTACGGTTCCTTTGATGTTTTAAGCAATAAAAATCTTGAACGCGTCCGCGAAATCGCCGAAACCGACAACGGCAAGATTGGAACGCTTTATAATATCGCGATGAATGCTGAAAAATTAAACGCGGATAAAACCGCACCGGTAAAACCGTATCTTGATGCTGTTGATGCAATCAAAACACGTGCTGATTTGGCATCGTATCTTGGCAACGCACATCGCAGTGTATCGCCTGCTTTTTGGCACGATTCGGTTGAACTGGATGCCAAGGACAGCAACCATTATCTTTACCACATTTCCCAGGGTGGTACGGGTTTATCGCGTGATTACTTTTTTGATAACGATTCTAAAACACGTGAAATTCGCAAGCAATATAAAGAATATATGAAAAAAATTATGGCAAACTTTGATATCAAGGTTGACATTGAAAAACTTTATGGTTTAGAAGAACGCATGGCAAAATCTTTTTACAAAAAAGAATTATTGCGTGACCCACATGCGAACTATCACAAAATGTCAATTGTCGAAGTCAAAGAAAAATTTCCAGGTTTTGATTGGGACGCATATTTGACGACACGTGGTGCAACGGCTGCAAAATTTATAAACATTGAACAACCGTCCGCAATTACTGAATCTGTTGCGATTATGAACGATACTGATTTAGATTTGATAAAAACATATTTAAAATACTGTGTTGTGTCATCCGCGACATCATTATTGGACGATGAAACATACGATATCGCGTTTGATTTCTATAATCGCAAAATGTCGGGCCAACCGGAACCAAAACCGCGTTGGAAACGTGCCATTGGAAAATTGAACGCGACATTAGGCGAAGAAATTGGCCGGCTGTATGTAAAAAAATATTTTCCGGCATCGGCAAAAAAACGTATGCAAAATTTGGTTGAAAATTTGCAGCGTGCATACGAAATCAGAATAAAAAATCTGGATTGGATGTCGGACGAAACAAAACACCATGCGTTGGAAAAATTACATTCTTTTAAGGCAAAAATTGGTTATCCGGATAAATGGCGTGACTATTCGAAACTGGTAATTGATGAAAAAGATTCTTTGTTTGATAATATGGTTCGTGTTTCAATTTTTGAAGATAATTTTTGGCTTGAAAAAATAGGTAAAGAAAAAGACCCAAGCATTTGGTATATGAACGCCCATGAAATCAATGCATATTACGACCCATCAACGAACGAGATTTGTTTCCCTGCCGGCATATTGCAACCGCCTTTCTTTGATATGGATGCCGATGATGCGTTCAACTATGGTGGAATCGGTTGTGTCATTGGACACGAAATGACTCACGGTTTTGATGATATGGGTCGTAATTTTGATAAAGATGGCAACCTGCGTGATTGGTGGACACCCGCAGATGCCGATGGTTTTAACAAACGTGCGAACGTTATGCGGGAATTTTTTGATAAAATAAAAATATCCAATGATGTAAATGCAAACGGCGAATTCACATTGGGTGAAAATTTGGCTGATTATGGTGGTGTAACTATTGCATATACCGCGTATAAAAACTTTGGCACACCATCTGAAACAGTTGATGGTTTAACACCTGATATGCGTTTCTTTATTGCATACGGTGGTGTGTGGGCACAAAACATACGTGATGCCGAAGCCTTACGTTTGACCAAGGTTGATGTCCACTCGTTACCACGTTATCGTGTAAATGGGATATTACCGCATATAAACGCATGGTATAAAGCCTTTGAAATTACCGACCAAGATAAACTTTATCTTGCACCGGAACAACGCACAAAATTGTGGTGAATTTGTGGGCAGTAAAAAAAAATTCCGTCATAATGACGGAATTTTTTATGTTTATGAAACTTTACTTTGCGACACGTTTTCTAAACTCGTTGCATGGACGAAACGCGGCAACACGGCGTGCCGACACAATTGCCGTTTCACCTGTTTTCGGGTTTCGACCGATACGTGCAGATTTATTTAAAATTTTGAAACTGCCGAATCCGGCGAATTTAACCTCTTCGCCATTAACCAAAGATTCGCATATTTCATCAAACACCAAATCAACCAATTTGCCCGCCTGGGACGCAGTGAACCCAAATTTGTCACGCAAACGCATTGCTAAATCATTTCTTGTTACTGTTGCCATTTTCCTACACCCTGATTAAGGTTGCACCCCATGTCAGGCCACTGCCGAACGCGGGATACAAAACCAATTGTCCTTTTTTAATAATGTTATTATCGAATGCATAGGCCAACGCCAACGCACCCGAAGCCCCACTGGTATTGGCGTGTTTATCCACCGTAACCAGAATCTTTTCCAACGGGAACCCCAAACGTTTGGCACCCGATTGAATAATACGCAAATTCGCCTGATGCGGGACAATCCAATCCACATCATCGGCGGTAATACCGGCATGTTCCATTATATAACGTGCGGCATCCGGCATCAACATAACGGCCTTTTTATATGTTTCAGGTCCGTTCATAACAATTTTATGGTCGGCCGTGCCGTGCAACATATCAAAAGATTTTCCATCCGACATAACGACCGTATCAATAATCCCGGAATAACTGGATGTGGAACGTTCAAAAATCAACGCACCCGCCCCATCACCAAACAAAACCGCCGTAGAACGATCGTTCATATCGATAAAACGCGACATTTTTTCCGCACCGATAAACATAATCCTTTCGCACATCCCAGATGTAAAGAAAGCCCGCCCGCAATGCAACGCATAGATATACCCCGTACACGCACCACGCACATCGAACGCCGGTATATTTTTTGTTGCACCCAAACGGCCAACGACCTGGACCGCGACCGATGGGAAATCCAGTTCCGGTGTGGTTGTCGCGACAATTACCATATCCAAATCATCGACCGTCAATCCAGTATTTTTCAGTGCCGCACGTGCCGCCGCCAATGCCATATCCGCGACCGTTTCGTTTTCGGCGGCAAAGTGCCGCTGGCGAATGCCGGTGCGTTCGACAATCCATTGGTCGGACGTATCCATAACACGTTCAAAATCGGCATTGGTTACCGTCTTGCGTGGCAAATAAGAACCATAGCCTATCAGTTTGTTTCCCATATAATAAAAGCCTTTTGGATATATGAACGCATTATACATTTCATTAATAAATCTTGCAATATCAAAATGACACGTTTAAAATACGCATTGCGTGTCCCCATAGTTCAATTGGATAGAACAAGTTCCTCCTAAGAATTAGATGCTGGTTCGATTCCGGCTGGGGATACCAAAAATTTTTAAAAAGGAAAACGTATGAAAAACAAAGCGATAAAGTTTGGTATTATTGCGGGAATTTTACCGCATTTGTTTTGTTGTGTTTTACCGGTGGTGCTGGGGATTGTTGGGCTGGTTGCACCGGGAATTGCGGACCACGAATTAATACCTGAAAGTGTTGAAAAGTGGGTATTTGTATTTTCTGGATTAATGTTGATATTGTCATGGATATTGTATTTTAATAATCGTGAATGTGATTGTAAACATTGTAACGAAACTCACCATCATCGTATCCAGTTAATAATTTTGATTTGCATAACTGTTTTAAGTTTGACCGGCATAATCGGCCACATCGTATTACATCACTAGGTGGCGACGGGATTAATCGCCCGCCCCCCACCCCTATCACCCCGCCGCTGGGACTAATACTAAATACAACCCAACCAATGATGTTATTAAACAATATCTTGCTCGCGTGCTTGTCCAAATCAAGGCCAAACAAGATGAAATCCTTAACGATTATGCCCAAAACTGTATAACGGATGTTACATCATGT
>JAFSST010000012.1 GCA_017450905.1 Alphaproteobacteria bacterium | reverse complement strand
TCAACTGAAAATTTTTATAAAAAATACTGTCAACATCGTTTGGGGCATAATCTTTTAAATTTATTTGATAAGTACTGTTTTCGGCCGCCGCATCAACCAACAACGGTCCGTATGGCAACCCATTTGAAAAAAGTTTATCACCACTGGAATTATTACCGCCATTACCGCCGGACCCCGAACCAGACCCCGAACCGGAACCGCCACTGTTGCCGCCATCATCAGAATCAAACAAATCTGTGAACAAATAAATTCCGCCAACAACCGCCGCCGCCGCCGCACCAGTTAACGCCAACCCCTGGGCCGTGGAAAGTCCACCAAAAAAACCACCTGTTTTCTTTGGAAGATTTTTATTGCGATAGTTCTTGATTTGTTTATCACAGTTTGATGCATCAGCACCGTACATTTGTAAAACCTGGGCGGCACGCATATCATTATTCATCAATGCCGTGCAAACCAACGACATACCCGTGTTATCAACATAATTTATATTCGCACCATTATTGATTAAGATTTGAATTTGTTGAACATCCGAATTTTTTGCCGCCGCCAACAACTGGGCCGCCACGACAAAATCATTTGATGCCGCGAACACCACCCCTGGTGCAAAAATCCCCAATAAAACAGATAGGTTTGTAATTTTCATACAATCTCTCTTTCCCTGCCTTACGTGAATCCTAGCACAGGTTACGATTCGCTGTCCAGAAAAAATTAAAAAGGATTCAAAAGACTTGAATCCTTTTTTTACTTACGTTTCTAAATTATTGGTTTCTTGGTTTAACTTCGTGATAGACACCACTTCTCATTGTCGACCAACAATCGAAACCAATTTCTTCAATTGTTACGTTTACTTTCGGTTTTTCTTCTTCTTTTGGTTTGGACTGTTTACGCGGTTTGCCGTCTTCATCTAATCCACGGCAACCATACCAGCCTTTTTGCAAACTGTCTGCCCGGTGTTGCAAACTGTCCGCTTGGGCTTTCCAAAACTCTATACTATCCTGCAACAATTGATTATCGTTTTCTAACGTTTTATTTCTGCTATCTTTATTTTTTGCATCATTTTCGGCTTTTGCTTTTGCATTGTTTGCCGCATCCAAATCATTTTGCAAACTTTCTTTTTCTGAATCACATTGGGACAATTTGTTTTTCAGTTTTTCGATTTCGGTATTACGACCAGCAAACCCGTTCCATAATAACACGACACCAGTGATACCAGCGGCCACCAAGGCCAAGATTATCACCCCTTTGTAATTATTTGTCTTGTGCAGTTCACCCTCGTCCGTCAATGTTAGCTTTGCACCTCTACCAACCCCAGAATCAGCAACGCTTGCATTTTCCGGCACAAACGATAATTTGTTCTTTGTCCATTCAACAGACTCCAAATAGTCATTGACAGTATTTCCTTTTTCGTCTTCCACGCTGTATACACCGGATGTTACTGACTTTTTAATGGTGTATTTTGTCCCCAACAACCAATCTTTAATTTTTCCCATTTTTGTCTCCTCTGTTTTTTTGCACACATTTATTTTTTGTGCAATTTTTCTATTTCACACCCGTATTATAGACAAAATATATCAAATGTCAAGCGTTTTGTCAAAAATAGTTTTTGCACTGTATTCGTTTTTTTGATATAGTTATTAAACGGACGGAGAGATGAAATATCCAAACATATTTTTTGCATTGTTTTTATCGACATTTGTGTCGGCTGGGGTTCATGCGGCACCGTCCAAGTGTTCCAAGGCTAATCTGACACGCTGTTTGGATTCCGTATGTGCGATAAATTCTTCTATTAACCCGGCGGCACGTTGCCAGTATTGTGGAACATCTGGTGCCGGCGAACCGCCAACCAAATCGGGGCTGACCAATGTTACGGCCGGAAAATCGAATAAATACGCCCTGACGGACAAGGAATTAAAACAGGCCCCGTCCGACCCGGGCAATCGGTATGTTTGGGCAACCCAGGAATGTCTTAAAAAACTTTCGGATTGTTCAACCGATGATGTTACCGACACATACGACAAATTGATTGAACAATCGTGCAAGGCGGCGGGAATTTCCGCAAAAACAACCGTTACAAACGCAAATTTGAATAAAAAGAAAAGCAAATCACAATGTGATACGGCGATAAACAATTGTTTGATTAAAAAATGTGGTAACGGGTTTGAAAAGTGCGAGGCCCAGGCGGATTTTGACCGGTCTTTTTCCGAATGTGCAACCGATGCGACCGGCTGTGATGAACACATTGCGGATTTACGCACCAGTTTTAATAACGAACGCGGAAACGCATCGGAAAAACGCGAACAGGCATTAACAAACTTAGTAAAAAGTATTCAAACATCACGCGAAAACAGAATCAAAACAGCACGCGATTCATGTGCAAAAAAAACATCCTTTGATGCGTGTGCCAAAAACATCGAGAGTATGTGTCGGGCCGCCCTGCAATCCCGATGCACTGATGCGGTTTTAAAAACAATGGCGGATGGCTTTTGTGGTTTTCAAACACACGCATGTGATTACTTAAAATAAACGGACGGGAATGAAAAGAACGCTTGGAACATTTTATATAAAATCTTTGCTGACATCGGTTGCGGTGTTGGTTGGGTTTGTTATGTCAAATGCTTCTGTTGCGGCGGTGGCCCAGCGTCAACAAACAACGGTTGTGGCAAAGCCTGATAATTCCGCCCGCGGTAAAATGCGTTCTAATCCTGGGGCGGCCACAATCGTGGCGACCGCGGATTCGATTGTTGACGACACACCAACAGAAACGGTCGAAGATACCGATGAATATGTTGCATCAATCGCGGTTGATAATAAATCAAATGCGTTTGATTCTGTTATGTCTGAATTAAACGTTTCTGGTGGACTTGATTCCGATGCCGATGAACGTGCGGAAAAAATCAGGCAAATGCGTGATGCGTTGGACAACAAATCAAACGCCATATCACACACAATAAACGTTGGTTCAAATGCGTGCAATACCGAATTGCGTAAATGTATGGCGGAAAAATGTGGCGATGATTTTACGAAATGCGACAAGGACAGCGAAACCGCATGGACTATGAAAGTTGAGGCCTGTCGTTCAAAAACACCCTGCTCGGCCCACGAATTTGCGTTGTTGGCCCCCGAAATCAAGGCCGACCGTGATATGAACGTAAAAATGTCTTTCTATCAATCAGTATTGGATTGTGGCGGTCGATATAACAAGTGTATTTTTGATAATTGCGGTTCCACATTTGATAAATGTATTGCGAAATCCGATGGGGATTCGGCCATAAAAAAATGCGACAATATCGCCAAGGAATGTAAACAACAGGACAGTGGTATGCCCGCACGCACAATGGGGATATTTGGAACACTGCGTAATGAAAAATCGGCCCAGGCCAAAGAACAAGAAAAACGCCTGTTTGAATTGCGTGATTTGATGCGTAAAGAATGTGAAAAATTTGGTGCCAGATTTGATGAACGCACATTGGATTGTGTTTATACGGTTAATTTCTTTGCCGGCGAAGGCAAAGATTCAGAAAAGCCAATCGCATCGAAAAAATTATATGCTGGCGATGCGTTTCAATGCACACCTGACTGGTTTGGGGTTGATGTTACAACATACAAGGAAAACGCATATCGTTTAACACGCAGTGAAAAGGCGGCATCATCTGCGGCGGCGGCGGCCGGCCTTGGAACGGCGGCGGGGTTGTATTCATCGGGTGCATTTGGTCGTCGAGTGGATGAAAAAGGTTGGAATATGAGTATTAATAAAGATTCCAACAAGGGAACATCCACGGGTTCGCCAAACCCCAACACATCAGGCCAAAATCCGTCAACAACAAATAATCAACAAAGTAACACATCAAACTCTCGGGGGGGGTAAATAACTCCTCGGCATCCGCACAAAAATCAACAACTGGTGCATTGGGCAGAAGTACAAGCAATATAAACAACGTTACAGGTGCGAACACCGCAAATAATATAGCGAAACAACAACAGGATAGTTTGAAAATGAATGCAAAAATTTTTCAGGCAACAACGGGGACAAACCTGGGGATAAAATAAAAACATGAAGAAACATATAACAAGTCTTTTTGCGATATTGATGATGATGCCAATTCCCGGAATTGGGGCCGATAGTAATATGAACCTTAGCCTAAGAAACAACACATCGTCTTCTAATAATATGGGGCTTTCTCTGAATTCATCCAATTCATCAACCACCAAATCGCCATATGATAAATTGACAACTGGTGCAACTGAAAATTTCAAAAAAGCTATACCAACGACCGAATTACCGGTGGATGATGTGCGAAATAAAATACAAGTTCAAAAATCTGTCCAATCCTTAACCAACGCAACACAACAATATACGACCCCAGAAAATCAACAAAGTCAAACAACTGTGGTTGATAATAACACAGGTGTGGTAACGGGTGCGGCCATTGCCCCAACCGATAACACCCCAGAATCAGAACCAGAAAAATCCGATTTAGATAAAAAGCGTGATGTGGCCCACAATATCGTTTCCGGGGCATCAACTGCGATGACCGGCATTGGTATGATGCAGGCCGTCCAGGGATTCAGCGAACAAAAATCTGATGCGGCCGCAGAAAGCGATATGGCCGCACATATCACTACATTCAAATGTAACTATGACAAGGGGCCAACGTTTAAATACAGCACCGAAGAAATCATTATTCCGGGCGGGGATGAATTGTTGAAATACTATACGGAATATAAAACCCTGGCCGACCAGTTAAAGGTTACCAAGGCCGCGTTAAATTTAACACCCGGAATTGAATCCCAGGTTGTTTATGACAAGGCGGAAAGTGGTCTGTATCAAAATTTTGCGACCGAACGTGCGGCGGGTCACTATGCGTCTGTTTCGCGTGCG
>JAFSST010000011.1 GCA_017450905.1 Alphaproteobacteria bacterium | reverse complement strand
GTTCGGGTGCCGGGTCTATTGTTGCGTGGTCGTTGGGAATTACACACGTTGATCCGTTAAAATACGGTTTGTTGTTTGAACGTTTTTTGAATCCTGACCGTATATCAATGCCGGATTTTGACGTTGATTTTGAACCAACCGGAATCGAACAGGTTTTGGCGTATATTTGTGATAAATATGGTCATGATTCGGTGTGTCGCATCATTACTTTTGGCAGTTTACAGGCCCGTGGTGCAATTCGTGATGTTGGTCGTGTTTATGGGATTCCGTATTCTAAATCAGACCGTTTGTCGAAACTGATTCCCCAGGATGCAAAAACATTAAAAGATGCCGTTGATGCATCGCGTGAAATTCAAAACGTTATAAACACCGATGCGGATATGAACAAGGTTGTTTTAACGGCCGAAGAATTAGAAGGTGCGTTCCGCAACCTGGGACAGCACGCGTGTGGGGTGGTTATTGGCGACCGTTCAACAACACAAATTGCACCGGTTTATCGTGATCCGGCTAACCCGTTACCGTCATGCCAATTTGATGGCAAATACCTTGAAAAGGCGGGGTTGATAAAATTTGACTTTTTGGGATTGGAAACATTGGTTGTGTTGAAATATGCAACCAAGTTGATTCAAAAAACTCATCAAATAAATATAAACTTGGATGATATACCGACCGATGATTCTAAAACATTGGAATTATGGCAGTCCGGTATGACTGAAGGCATATTCCAATTTGATGCCCCGTTTGTTCAACAAACACTGCGAAAAATGCACCCGACAAGTTTTTTGGAAATATCGGCGTTGAATGCACTTAATCGACCGGGGCCTATTGCGTTTATTCCGCAATTTATTGCCCGTATGCACGGCGAAGAACCAATCGAATACGTTCACCCATTGGCGGAACCGGTATTAAAGGAAACCTATGGAATTATTGTTTATCAGGAACAAGTTATGCAATTAACCCGCGTATTGGCGGGATTTACCCGTGGTGAATCTGACAACGTGCGTAAGGCAATGGGTAAAAAACTGATTGATATGTTGAATGATTTAGAAGGCAAATTCTATGCCGGGTGTGAAAAGTTGGGAACGTTAAATCGCGACCAGGCATCTGATTTGTGGGAAAAATTCAAAGAATTCGCAAAATACGCATTTAACAAATCGCACGCGGTCGCCTATTCGATTGTCGCAAACCAGTGTGCTTATTTAAAGGCTCATTTCCCGGCCGAATTTTTGGCGGCATCAATGTCCAGTAATATGAATGATACGGATCAATTGGCGATATTTGTTGATGATGCAAAATCTAATTTCAATATCCAAATAGTTGCCCCGGATATAAATAACAGTGAATCATTGTTTACCGTCAAAAAGGGAAAAATAGTTTATGCCTTGGCGGCTATCAAGGGGGTGGGTGTTGTGGCAACCGATGCTATTATTGCCGAACGCGAAAAAGGACCGTTCAAGAATTTGACTGATTTCGCAAAACGTTGTTCGCACATTATGAACAAGCGAATACTGGAAGCCTTTGCCAAGGTTGGGGTTTTGGATTCATTAAATCCAAATCGTGCCGAGATATTTATGAATGCTGATATGATTTTGTCTTATGCCGCAAAGTCCAAAGAAGGTGCAAATTCGTTGTCTTTATTCGCAAACACAATCGAAGACGATGTCAGTGAAGACAGATTGTCCAAAAATTTGGTGAAAACGACACCTTGGACATTCAGCCAAAAATTAGCAAATGAATTGTCCGCGTTGGGCTTTTACATTTCCGCCCATCCGTTGGACCAATACAAACATTTGATTGCACGTGAACGATTGACCACAAGTTCATCGTTGGCCGATTTGCCTGACCGGTCGCCGGCCCATATTGTTGCGTGTGTAAGTTCTTATTCGCAACGCCGCACAAAGACGGGCAAGGAAATGTTGACCATAAACGCATCGGACAGTTTTGGTAACATTGATGCAATTGCTTTTGGTGATGCGGTGCCTGAATTGTCGGCAAAACTTGCAACAGAAAAAAATGTTGTTTTGACCGGTCGCGTTTCAAATCGTGATGACCGTGTGTCGATATTTGTTGATTCAATTATATCTTTATCACAATGGGTTGCCCAAATCGCAAAGAAAATTACATTGGATATTCGTGACAAGAATGTATTGGCGGATGTCAAAAAGGTTTTGGCCGCCCTGCCCGCCGGTCGAACACGTGTTGAATTAAATTTGTATTCGTGGGATAAAAAGACCGTTCTGGCATTGCCGGGCGGTATAGAATTGGGGACGACAACAGTCGCTGATTTTTCTGGACTGGGCATCAAGGTGGAGATTGAATAATGAAACATATACCGGTGCTTCTTGGTTCTGTTATGTCGGCAATTGGTGATGTTCGTGATGCACGTGTGATTGATGCGACATTTGGTGCCGGCGGCTACAGTCGGGCGTTCTTGGATGCCGGGGCTTTTGTTACGGCGTTTGACCGGGATGTGTCTGTTTTGGATGATGCAATCGCATTACAGAAAGAATTTGGCGAACGTTTCAGATTTATAAACGAACCTTTTTCAAATATGTGTAATTTAAATGAAAAATTTGATGCGATTGTGTTTGATTTGGGTATTTCTTCGATGCAGATTGATACACCGGAACGCGGTTTCTCGTTCAGGTTTGATGCGCCGTTGGATATGCGTATGTCAAATACTGGGCCAACGGTGTTTGATATGTTTTCCGTATGGTCAGTAACAGATTTAACAAGAATTTTGCGTAATTTTGGGGATGTTGGACCGGCGGTGGCAATTGCAAACGCCATTAAACAAAAAATGCCCAGAACAACATTTGAATTAAGGGATGTTATCCATAACCCTCGTGATGTTGCACCGGTGTTTCAGGCATTACGTATCGCCGTAAATGACGAATTTGGCGAGATAGAACGTGCGTTATCCTGTGTCCCGAAATTACTAAACCCTGGGGGACGTTGTATTTGTGTAACATTTCATTCGATTGAAGACAGGGTTGTAAAAAATACTTTTCGCGATTGGACCAGGCCCGTTGGCGACCCCAAAATGCCAACAATAGCCCAACCGGAATTTGAACTGTTGCGTGCCGAAAAACCATCGGATGCCGAAACAGAATCAAACCCACGGGCCCGCAGTGCCCACATGCGTGGGGTCGTAAAATCATATTGACCCATAATAACGAATTTGTGTAACATTATACTAAAAGGAAAGGAAATGAAAAAATTATTAACAACATTGTTTGGTGTGTTTGGTGTAACAAATGCGTTTGCTAATCCGGCGTGTGCGGTGTGCACTGTGGCAATTGGTGCAACGTTATCGATTTCCAGACGTTTGGGTGTTTGTGATAATGCGATTGCAATCTGGGTTGGTGCATTTTTGGTTTTGATGGGGTATTGGTTGATTAAATGGTTTGATAAGAAAAACTGGCATTTTTGGGGCCGTAATGTAATTCTGATGTTGTTGTCGTTTTCTGTGATTGGCGGGTTATATATTCATCATTTGAATTATAATCCGTGTTTCTGGTTTTTGGACAGTTTTATGATTTACGCGTTGGTTGGTGGTGCGATTTATATCTTGTCCCAAAAATTATACGAGTGGATGAAACGCCGTAACGGTGGTCATGCACATTTCCCATTTGAAAAGGTTGTTTTGGCAATTGGTGCTTTGCTGGTTGCAAGTATAATTGTTGCCCAATTTGCATAAGATAAAAAGGAGAAAATATGAAAAAAATAGAAAGTGTCAAAGAGTTTGTCGAACGCATTGATGCGGGCAAAAAATTGAATCCCAAGGATTTATCTGCTGACCAGGATATGACTATCGGGATTATGAATCTGATTTCTATTGAAGAACACTTGATGTATTCTGGTGCAAAAACGGGCAAAACGGGCTTCTATGATTTAATAAACGAGGTTCGTGAAATGCGTAAACGTTTGATGCAAAAAATCATACCTGCGTACGAGGGCGAAGTTTGGTGCATATCGAAACATTTGTTGGCATCTTCCATGCGTATAATGGAGGTCGGCACAAAACAGTTATCGTTGGGAAACAAAAAAGAAGCCTATGAATTGTTCGACCAATCATACGAATTGTATTGTATGTTTTGGGGGCTGAATATGAATATGTTGAACATAGATGATGTCAAATGGATAGAAGACACCCAACAAGACGTAAAGAAATTGTCCGAGAAAGTCAAAAAAATGATGCCGGCAAAAACTGCTGAACCCGTAAAAAAACAATCAAAATTAAAAGAATGGGTTAAAAAAGCGGTTAATTGTTGTATCGAGTAATTTTGGGGTTGCCTTGGGTTGTCGATAAATGATATAATGCCGTATACAGGGAACGAGAGTTGTTATTAAAACGCAGATTTTCCACATTTTGTGTCACAATGCTGACCGCGTTGACTGCGGCTGTTGCGTGTTATGCGGCGGCACCGGTGAATCCACGTGAATCGACCCAGACGGCGGCACGGCGTTCAACCACAACAACAACCAACACCGAAAATTCCAGACGTGCGGCGGTTGCTCGTGCGGTTCAGGGACGTGCGACCACCGGACGCAGTCGCGTTGCGGTATCAACGACACCGCGTTCATCCGCATCACGCATTGCTGTTCGGCCGATTGGTGCAATTGTTTCGCGTGCGGCACGAACCGTTTCTAACAAGGTTTCTGCGGCCCGTGCGGCGGGGTTAATAGGCAAAACAAATGTTGCCCGTGCGGGCAAGGCCCGTGCAACCGCTATTTTCAGTGATGTCAGTAAAATTGGTGGCGGCTATGCAACGTGCCGTGAATCTTATTCGACATGTATGGATCAAATGTGTGCAAATGCGAACGATACGTATCGCCGCTGTTTTTGCAGCGAACGTTTTACGAAATTCCGTGACACCGAAAACGCATTGGACCAGGCGATGATAATGTTGCGTCAATTCGAAGATAATAATCTGAATGCGGTTGATAAAACCGCGGCCGAGGTTTCGGCCATGTATTCCGCAACGGTTGGCGAAATGGCAATCAAAAACGATACCAGTGCCGCCGCCCAGGTGTTGGAAAGCATTGGCGATTTATTAAGTGGTAAAACCAAGGCAAACGCACAAAACACATCTGCGGCATTGGGGTTGATGGATTTTTCGGACGAATTGGGTGATATTTGGGGTGGTGAAAATTCTTTGTTTGCCGAACGCGGACAAAACGATATGTCCACGATGGAGGGATTGGAACTGTTTAACACCGCCCAACGTCAGTGTATCGAATTGACACGCACCCAATGCGAAAATGATGCGGTGTTTAATATGGCCAAGAGCTCTTATAACATCTTGATTGCCCAGGATTGCAATTTATATGAAAAAACACTGGATAAAAAGAAACAAAATGTCGAAGATGCGGTTCGCCAGGCGGAAAAATACCTGCGTGAGGCCAGATTAGACGAATATCGCAGTCATAATTCGGCCAGTGTCAACGAATGTATCGCCAAGGTTCGTGATACAATGTTAACAGATACGGCGTGCGGTGAAAATTACAAGCGTTGTTTGGACCCAACTGGGGCGTTTATCAATGCATCCACTGGCGAGCCGATTTATACACCGCGATTGTTTGAATTGGAAAAAACTATTTCATTAAGTGGTCAAATTAGTGGTGATGTATTACGTCAAAATCCAAATTTCGACCGGTTTTTGGACTCTATGCGTAATCGTGTAACGCGTGATTTGGATTCCTGTCGCGATGATGCCGAATATGTCTGGACCGAATTCAAACGTGCGGCATTGATTGAAATAGCCCAGGCACAAAGCGAAAAGTTAGAAGAAGTTCGTATGTCGTGCGTGGATATTGTTGCCGAATGTTATGATACCCAGACAAATTCATTAAACAATTTTGATTCAACAACCGCCAAGAATTCGGCGGCATTGGCACGTGGAACTGCCCGTGCAATGTGTACTGAAAAGGTTACGGCCTGTGCGGCGTTGTTTGGAAACAATACAGCGTGTATATTTGATAGTCGTGGTCATTTGACACCTGATTCTGAGGGTTGTGGATTAACACAATTGTTGGATTTTGTAAAAAATGTTGATGACACCAAAATTGCCGAGGGGTGTGAAACGGCATTGAATAATTATTTGGCTGAATTGTGCACCCCAACCACTGGCCAGGGTGAATATCCATACAATTGTCGTTTTATGGAGGCTGACGGTTCTTCATCGTCTGGCAGCACCGAAATCAAAACTGGTGGGGGGACGAACGATACAATTCTTGCACGTTTGCGGGGCTTTGCCCAAACAAATTGTAAGGGTGTGGATGAGAAAGACCGAACACGCATAAATGAAAAAGTTAATTTGGTTTTTGATAACCTGAAAAGCGATTTACAATTTATGTTGCACGAAAAATGCGTTGAAGATTACAACGGTAACGGTTATTGGTATGATGAAAGCAGTCGTGTAACAAATCCATCGTATTTATCAGCGTTTTATCGTGATGTTTTTGGCGGAATGGATACCAGCAAGATTAGTATATGGAATGGGTGGGGTGTTTGTGTTGAAAACAGTGTCAAGACCGCCTGTGAAGGATACAACACAGATACCGAGAAAGTCGCAACATTTAACGAAAATTTGGATGAATGTGTCTTTACCGATGCATGGTATACCAAACGTTGTGAAATGTTGGGTGGTTATTACGAGGGCGGTTCCTGTTATGTTCCACAACAGCCAGAAAACTAAAAGAGAAATCGGATGAATTTATTAAAAAGATTTTTGTTGGTTTCATCGCTGGTTGCATCCGCATTTGTTGGTGAGGGACGTGCGGATGGTATAGCCATGAATCAAAAATTTAATAAACTTGGGCTTTTCGGAACTGGGGACTTAACAGATGATAAAAACTGGGTCAGCATAAATGCAAGTGGTGTAGCAACACTGGCCGGTGGAATTGATGGTTTGTCGGGGACTTTTTCTGACGAAGGGTCGATTGTATTGTTAGTTATGCATGGCATAGATTATGACGATACCAATAAAAAAACCTCTCGTGTCCGTATGTGTCCGATGCAAATACAATCTGCTAATAAAGAAGGCAGACAACTAAACTGGATACGTTTATTTGTTCGTGGCGATTGTGCAGATTTTTATGATATTAACGATAGTTCTTGCGATTCAACGGACTATTCTAAAAAGTGGGCAAATATAGGCGTATTAACATCCGGTGGAACAGAGTTAACCGAGGCACAAGGTTGGTATAGCCAGCAGCAATCTAATTGGAAAAATGCCGAAATCAGATTGTTTGCGGTTGAAAAGATTTTACCACATGGAGTGATGGCAACCGCCGTAAAAATAGAAGGTATGTCTTTTAAGGGGAGCGATGGAAGTGCGTGTCCAAAGGGGAATGTTTGCTCTACAATAAAATCACTAGCAAAGAAATCAGCCAGTAAATTATTCTGTGCCAAGGGATATATAAAAAATAGTGCCGGGACTGATTGTGTTGCAGTTAATTCTGGAAATGGATGCAAAGTTTCCGAGGCTGATATGTTGAATAATTTATGTTCTGGATATTCCCGGACCGTGTATCAACGCTCGCCAGAATCGTGGCAGTTGGATGTTTCGGATAACGGTTCGTGTTATGTGTATTATTGTCCAAACACAAGATATGGTTTTAAGTCGACCAGTGATCATACTTGTGTTAAATGTCCGAACCGTTCGGGACAACAGAAAGACGGATTGTGTGCCACCCCATGTGAGATAGGTAAAAGTTATTATGTCACGGGAAACCAAAAGGACGGTTCTTGTGTTGATGATACCGCCTATTCCAAGACTGATATGATGTATGGACGCGAAAAAACAAAAAATTCCCAGAGTTTTGAAAACTCTTGTTGGACTATCATAGACAATTATAAATCGTGTGTGGAAAATGGCGGACAAAATAAATCAGAATAAAAAACGCGGGATTCATCCCGCGTTTTTTATTCCAACGATACACCGTTTAACGACTTTAACATTTGCATAATTATTTCACGCTGTTTTTCAGGCAGTTGCCAATACAGGTTTATGACCGTCAAAGATTCGTTTTTACCCAACGGGTCATCATCGGATTGTTGGCTGACCCGCATAGAGCGATTTGCCCTGGTTTCGTCCGGCATATTTCCGGGCAACCCCATAAAGAAAAACGATACAGGTGTTTGCATTGCGGCCCCTATTTCGAACAAGCGGGATGCGGCAATTCGATTGTCGGCCGTTTCGTATTTTTGAATTTGTTGAAATGTTACACCGCAAACATTTGCCAAATCTTTCAGTGATAATCCCATCATCATTCGGCGTAATTGTAAACGTTTTCCGATGTGTTGGTCTATTTCGGTTGGTGTATATGCTTTGCCACTCATTTTGAACCCCCGGCTTTTTGTTTATGAAGAATTTCCTACGACAAAGTTATACATTTTTTCTTTTTATTTTGCAATCAAAAAAGCCTTGTGATAACATTCAAAAAAATAAAAAGGAATGGAATGAAAAACACGGTTGTTTTATGTATTTTGGACGGGGTTGGGTTTAACCCAAATGTTGAACATAATGCGGTGGCGTTGGCAAAAATGCCGTTCTTTGATAAATTATTGAAGACATATCCAAATTCTTTGTTGCGGGCCAGTGGAACCGCCGTTGGTTTGCCGGGAAATCTGATGGGAAATTCCGAGGTTGGCCATATCTGTATCGGTGCCGGCCGTGTGGTTATGCAGTATTTATTACGTTTCCATCGTGAAAATTGGGATAAAAATAAACCATTAAATGAATTTATCGCGAACGTTAAACGTGATGGCGGCATTGTTCATTTTGCCGGTTTGATGTCTGATGGGCGTGTGCATTCCGATGTTCGCGACCAGATGACAATCGCACAAAAGATTCTGGATTCGGGCTTACGTTTATGTATTCACTTTATTGCCGATGGTCGCGACACACCACCGAAATCGGCCTTGAAGTATGTTCGTGTTATAAAACGTAAATTGGCACCATATTTTGCTGATGGGCGTGCGTTTTTTGGAACTTTGTCAGGACGTTATTGGACAATGGACCGAAATAAAAATATGGACCGAACAGAATTGGCTTTTAATGCAATAGCAAATGCAAAATCTGATTTGCGTTTTGACACAATAGAGGCCGCAATTAAAAATTTTTATGCCAACGGCACAACGGATGAATTTTTTAAGCCAACTGTTATTACACCAACACCAATAACAAAACACGATGGATTTATTTTCGGCAATTATCGCAGCGACCGTGCACGTCAAATTGTTCGGGAAATGTTGAAAACAGGGGCGTATATGTTGTGTTTTTCGCAATATGGCGAAGGCCTAAATGAATCTTGCCCTGCACTGTTATCGGACATTCTGGTAAAAAATACCCTGGGTGATGTTTTGGCACAAAATGGTTTATCACAGTTGCGTATTGCGGAAACCGAAAAATACAATCATGTAACGTATTTTATGGATGCCGAACGAACAATAGATTTCCCAAACGAAGAAAAGGTCTTGATTGATTCACCGGCTGTTGCAACATTTGATATGAAACCTGAAATGTCGGCACCAGAAATTACGGCGGCATTATTGCCACGAATTGGAAAATTCGATGTTGTTTTAATGAACTTTGCAAATGGCGATATGGTCGGACATACCGGTAATGAAGCGGCAACAATCAAAGCGATGGAAACGTTGGATAAACAACTGTCGCAAATTGTGCCGGCGGTTTTGGCGGTTGGGGGAAAAATGTTAATTATCGCCGACCACGGTAACGCGGAAAGAATGTGGGACGATAAAAACAATGCCCCGTGGACCGCACACACGAACAACAAGGTTTTTTGTATTGCGGTATCTGAACCGCATGTTAAACGTATCAAAAACGGTGGCTTGGCGGATGTCGCACCAACATTATTGCATTGGTTGGGAATAAAACAGCCGTCTGATATGACCGGCAAAAGTTTGATATAGTGGCGGACAGTAATGATTGTCGGGGGCTTAGTCCTTTTTGCGGCGACTCACAAAAAATTCACGCAACAATTCCGCAGATTCGTCCGCAAATTCGTCCATTTGTATTACGTTCGGTTTCCATAGATGTTTGTCGGTGTCAAACACACGTGCGTTCGCGGTTATGCCCCCACCCTTGTCATCTGGTGCGGCAAAATATATATTGCGGATGCGTGCGAAAGAAATTGCCGTTGCACACATGGCACAAGGTTCCAAACTGACGTAAATATCGCAATCAGTCAAAAATTTTTCACCCAGTTTTCGTGTTGCACGATTTATCGCAACAATTTCGGCGTGTAATGTCGGATTTTGTTTTCTTTGAACCAGGTTTTCCCCACGTGCAACAACAACACCGTCACGAACAATGACGGCCCCAATTGGAACATCGCCGTTTTTTCCGGCGTGTCGTGCAGAATTTAACGCTTGCTTCATAAATTTCATCAATGTAAAGTTTAACATTATGGATTCTAAATTGCAAATTATTTCAGGTCGTCTTCGTGGGTACAAATTAAACCTGCCCCTGGGGGCAAGGCCTACGCAAAATCGGGCCAGGATTGCGGTGTTTAATATGTTGTCCGGGGTTATACCGTCTGATGGGGTGCGTTGTGTGTGGGACGCTTTTGCAGGCAGTGGTGCATTAGGGTTAGAGGTTTTATCCCGATACGATAATTCAACGGCGATATTTACCGATGTGTCTGATGTGTCGATAAAAACAATAACCAGGAATTTAACTGGGGCGAAACTGGATTCTGGGCGTTATGTAATAAAAAATGAAAACGCGATACAGGTTGTAAAGAAATACGCCGTAAATGCAGATTTGATTTTTGTTGACCCGCCGTATGACAATGCAGATACGGGAATAAAATTTGTTCAAAAATTGGCTGAATTTGTTCGTCCTGGGGCTTTTGTGGTCCAGGAAATTGAATCAGGGGTTGATTATTCGCCTGACGAGTCTGTTTGGGATGTGTTGCGTGATAAAACATACGGGCGTGCACGTTTTGTGATTTTACAACGCAACAATAACAAATAACTTGATTTTTTTGAATTTTTAATAAATAATATCGTCCGCGTGGCACCCTTGGAGGTCACGTAAATAGAAAAAATTGCAAATAAAAGGATTTAAAATGGCAATTGAACTGAATGCGGAAATTCGCAATGTTGCTGGCAAGGGGGCCGCACGTGCAATTCGTAAAAATAAAAACATTCCTGCCGTTATTTATGGCGAAAAAAAGGAACCTGTTGCGATTGAATTATCTGGTCGCGATTTTGGTATGCTGATTAACGTTCCATCCTTGCGGACAAAATTGTTCCATATTACTACCAAGGCCGGTAAAGAAGACGCAATGTTGATGGATATTCAATATCATCCGGTAACCGACCGTGTTGTTCACGTTGATTTCAAACGTATCGATGTTAAAAAACCGGTTTGCGTGGAAGTTCCGGTTGAAATTATCAACGCCGAAACATCCAAGGGATTAAAGTTGGGTGGTGTTTTGAACTTTGCGGTCCGCAAGGTCGCATTGGTTGCGTTGGTTGATAAATTGCCCGAAAAAATCATTTTGGATTTGGCGGATTTGACAATTGGTGACACTGTTCACGGTTCTGACTTGGTCTTGCCAGAAGGTGTTTCTTTGGGTCTGCATCAGGCGGAATTGGCGTTTGCGACAATCGGTGGTAAAATGCCAGAAGAAGCCGATGCCAAGAAAGCGGCAGCAGCACCTGCGGCTGCGGCGGCACCAGCAAAAAAATAATCTGATATTTGGTCATAAATGCAAGTGGCTGATTTTGCGGGGCGTTGCCCCGCAATTTTTTTTTTCTTAACACTAACCACTAATCACAAACCACAAGATATTATTTTATTCCTGTGGTCTTGAAATGATTTTTATGCACACTATATTTGGAACAAGCAAAAGTTTTTATCAAGGAGTGCAAAAATGGGAAAAGTTATTGGTATCGATTTGGGAACAACAAATTCCGCCATGGCGTTCATGGATGGAAACGACCCAAAAATTATTGAAAATGCCGAAGGCGGTCGAACAACACCGTCTGTTATCGCATTGACAACAAATGGCGAACAATTGGTTGGTATTACCGCAAAGAACCAGGCGGTGACTAACCCGGAAAATACCATTTATGAAATTAAACGTTTGATGGGCTTGCGTTATGACAGCCCTGCGGTCAAGGAAATTGCCGCCCGCGTTCCGTATAAAATCGTTGCGGGCGATAATGGTGATGCGTGGGTTGAAATAAACGGCAAAAAATATGCACCATCACAGATTTCTGCGATGATTTTGGCAAAATTAAAGAAAGATGCCGAAAGTTATTTGGGTGAATCCGTAACCGATGCGGTTATCACTGTTCCGGCGTATTTTAATGATTCACAACGCCAGGCAACCAAGGATGCCGGTCGTATTGCGGGGCTGAATGTTTTGCGTATCGTTAATGAACCGACCGCCGCCGCGTTGGCTTATGGTTTGGACAAGGACAAAGATGGCACAATTGTTGTTTACGATTTGGGTGGCGGAACGTTCGATGTGTCCGTGTTGGAAATCGTTGACGGCGTATTTGAAGTTAAATCTACAAATGGCGATACTGCTTTGGGTGGTTCGGACTTTGATGCCCGCGTTTTGAAGTATTTGATTGATGAATTTAAATCCCAGACAGGTATTGATTTGTCGGGCGATAAATTGGCGTTGCAACGTTTAAAGGAAGCCGCAGAAAAGGCAAAAATTGAATTGTCGTCAAAAACATCGGCGGATATCAATTTACCGTTCTTGACGGCGGATGCAACGGGGCCAAAGCACTTTAATACAACATTATCACGTGCAAAACTGGAATCGTTGGTTGCAGATTTGATTGAACGCACAATTGAACCTTGTCGCAAAGCGTTGAAAGATGCGGGAATTGAAAAATCACAAATCAACGAAGTCATTTTGGTCGGTGGTCAAACACGTATGCCCAAGGTTGTTGAAACGGTAAAAGAATTCTTTGGTCGTGAACCACACAAGGGCGTTAACCCTGATGAAGTTGTTGCAATTGGTGCGGCAATTCAAGGCGGCGTATTAAAAGGCGATGTCAAAGACGTTTTGTTGTTGGATGTTACCCCGTTGTCGTTGGGTATTGAAACATTGGGTGGTGTGTTTACACGTTTGATTGACCGCAACACAACAATCCCGACCAAGAAATCCCAGGTGTTTTCTACGGCCGAAGATAATCAATCCGCGGTTACAATCCGCGTGTTCCAAGGTGAACGCGATATGGCGGCGGACAACAAATTGTTGGGTCAGTTTAATTTGGAAGGTATCGCACCTGCCCCACGTGGTATGCCACAAATCGAAGTATCTTTTGATATTGATGCAAACGGCATTGTTCACGTGTCGGCCAAGGATAAAGGAACCGGCAAGGAACAGGCTATATCGATTAAATCTGATGGGGGACTGTCCGAAGACGAAATCAAACGCATGGTTGACGAAGCGGCCGCAAATGCCGAGGCTGACAAGCAAAAGCGTCAACTGGCCGAGGCGAAAAATACCGCAGAAACCGCAATCTTTACGATTGAGAAATCGTTAAAAGAATATGGCGACAAGATTTCGGCGGAAGAAAAAGAAGCCATTGAATCAGCCAAGAAAGAATTGTCCGATGAATTGGCAAAATCTGATGCAACAGCCGAAAGTTTGAAAGCCAAGACTGATGCGTTAAGCGAAAAAGCAATGAAGTTGGGCGAAGCGGTTTACAAGGCACAACAAGAAGCAAACAATGCAAATGCGGGTGGCACGGATGAAAATAAGTCTGATGGCACACGCGATGCAGATTTTTCTGAAAAGAAATAATTTGTATGTTGTTATAAAACCGCCCGCTTGGGCGGTTTTTTTGACTTTTGTTTTTTTGTGTTATAAAAAAGGAAAATAGCAAGGAGTTAATTATATGGCATACGAATACAGAAATTACGAAGACGAAAATCAGCAGTTTTGCACTATTATTAAAATTAATGATACAGGCGCCTGGTTAAGAAATGACTTGTGGGGAGAATTTTTTACAAAACGCTTTGACGGCTCAATTTATTTGGATGGTGAATGGCGTAAAAATCTAAAACCAGGCGATGTGATTCCTGTATTACGTCAAAAACGCGGAAATACCTATGCATATATGACCGGGTTTGATTTGCATGCTAGCGAAGAAAAATTAAGGGATTTTATAAATCAAGAAAAACAAGATGCGGTCGTGACAGGCTGTATGCAATTTCAACCAAAAGGCTTTAACGAAAATCGAACACATGTAGAATGTTGGAGTCCTGTGTGGAAAGAAATTGAATTTGATACCAACCGCATTGATGTTCAACGTGGCGACAGATTGACACTGACTCGTACAAAAAAGGCCAATACCAGTCAATATAATTACTATATAAAAGAGAATCTTTCTGTGAAACAAATAATACAAAATGTTGGAATTGATGAAATATTGAAAGATTTTAACGAAGCTGACCGTAATAGATTATTGATTTTGGCTGACCAAATAAGATTAGGTTTTGTAAAATAAAAAATCGGGCGACCTGCCCGATTTTTATTTTCGTTTTTCACCGATATAGATTCCCATAGTTTCTGCGACATCTAATAACGGGTTATCGGGTTCAACGTATGCGTTTGATGTTTCCAATTCAGGGATGTTTGGGTCTTTTGCAACATCACCAGCCGCATAAAATTCCGCCAAACTAACCGTCCGACAATCATTACCATCCAATGCGGTCATCACGTATGTTTCGCCGTTTTCAATTGCACGCAACGCACAGTTTGCCATTTTGGCCGCCAAAATTCTGTCGGTTGCCACCGTGTCCCCAGAACGTTGAATATAATCCGGAAACGCCGCACGATTAACAATGCCTGCCGCGGTCAATTTACGTGAAATCATATCAGCCGGGCGACCAGAATGTCCACGCAGAGTAATACCTTCGGAAACCATAATTACACCATAATCGCGTTCACAAGATTTTATGTGTCGTATCAATTCGTTTGTATCAAATTTAATTTCGGGAATTAATATCGCATCGGCACCCGCCGCCACGCCCGCGGTCAATGCCAATTCGCCACAATCGCGTCCCATTGTTTGCACGACAAACCAACGATGATGACTGCGTGCGGTTAATAATAACTGGTCGCAATAGCGTGTCAGTTGTTCAACCGCGGTATCAAAACCGATTGTTTTATTGGTCAACGGCAAATCCATATCAATGGTTTTTGGAATACAAACCAACGACAATCCGGAATATATATCACGATATTTCCACGATAACGATAAACTGCCATTGCCGCCAATTAAAACCAATGCGTCCAATTTTAAATCGGCCAGTGACGTTTTAAGCATTTTGTTAAATTGTGCCAGCCGATTCATTTTGGATGCTTTTTCAAAATTCATCATACAGGCATTACCGTTGTGCAATAAACTGCCCGCCAAACGAACGTTTTCTATTGGTAATACATCACGGTCCAATTTGATAATGTTTGCGGGTTTACGGCACAAACCGTCAGTCCCATCAATAATTCCTATAACGTTCCAACCACGTTCGTTTGCCCCAACAACAATGCGATTTATCACGCTGTTTAAACCACTGCAGTCGCCGCCTGTTGTCATAATTCCGATTTTTTTCATATTTTCCCCCCTGGTAAACAGATTATATCATAAAATGGTTGACAAAGAAAGTTTTTTTGTAATACTTTAACCAGAAAGATTACCTATATCATTTCAGGAGTTAAAATATGGCAAACAATAATACCGTGGTTATGGGCAAATTAAAACGTTCTACCGATTTATTAATTGATGATGCAATCGCAAAACAAAACAGTTGGATGTCACGCCGCCGCAATTTTACAAGGCGTTTTTTGAAATCGGTAAATGTTTTTCATGGCAAAGATACAACTGGGAATAACGAGTCAAAAAAGTCTGATGATAAAACCGATAAAAAACGTTCGTTAATTCGTGCGTATTGGTTTCCGATTTTGTGTGCGTTGATTGTTTTGTTTGTGGCTATTTGGGTTATCTTTATCCGTGTGAACAATCCAAAAAGTATCGTATTGATTGCGGATGCCAATAAAACAGAAATTGCCGAACAACAAAAACCAGAAAAAAGAAATGTTGTTCCACGTCCGGTTAATGTTCCAACATTCGACATCGTCAGAATCAAGAAAGACGGTATGATTGTTGTTGCAGGTCGTTGGTTACCAAACAAAACAATTTCTGTGTTGTTAAATAACAAGATTGTTGCAACCGAACAGACCGATAAAAATGGCGAATTTGTTTATTCTCCGAAAAATGAATTGAAACCTGGAAACTATACATTGGCATTGATTGGCGTTGAACCAAAAATCAAATCCACAGATAAAGTATTTTTGTATATCTCGGACCAGGGGTTTAAAAATTCCGTATCTTTGTTAATGACCCCAAACGGCAGTAAGGTTTTACAGGCACCAAAAACATTGGCTGATGGCGATTTGTACGTATCTAAAATAGACTATTTGGATACTGGTCGCATAGTAGTAACCGGAACGGCGTTGCCGCGTCTGCGTGTGTCGTTGTCATTAAACGATGAATATATCGGTTTCGCACGCGTATCTGATTACAAAAATTTCGGTTTGGGTGCGGATGTCGGCGAATTAAAACCGGGAACAGAATATTCATTAGCGGTTCGTTTGCATGATACGGACGGCACAACCGTGGCAACCATCAATCATAAATTTGTTATGCCGGAAATGACGGGTGACAATGATACTTTCTATACTGTTCGCCGTGGCGATTGTTTGTGGATTATTGCACGCAACTTTTTACGCCGTGGTATTTTGTTCAGTATCATCGCGGAACGCAATAATATCGAAAATCCTGATTTGATTTTCCCAAAACAATTATTGCAAATCCCAACCAAACAGTAGTAGATAAAACGGGGATAGTATGACACACGAAGAGATTGTAAATTTAATATCGACTATGCTGGTGTTTTCGCCTAATTTAACACCAACCGAATTAAGAACGTTGTTAAAAATATCAATAGCACATGGTAAATTTCCAACCTGCCCTTTTTGTGGCAAACCAATCAAAACCCCAAAGGAATTAAGTTTAGATCACACCAAACCAAAAGCCAAAGGTGGACGCAGTCGTTTGTCAAATTTGGAACCAATGCATATTGCGTGTAATAATTTAAAGGCTGATTTAACCGGACAAATGCTTGAAGCAAAGAAAGATGATATTTTTGCAATCCAAGAATTCGTTGAAAAAATGGGTTTTGATTTTGATGTTAACGAGGTAGAAGCCCAGAAAAATAAAAAAGATAAAAAGAAAAAGCACACGAAACGCCGCAAGATGGTATTTAAACCAACGAATAATGTTTTTGGCGGACGTGGCAGCAAATAAAAATTAACCGCCCAAACGGCGGTTTTTTGTTTGTTTTTACTGATACCAAGGTATCGCCACAATCCAAAAATACAACCGACACAAGGTCGGTCTTATTTTTGGTGCGGGCGAAGGGAATGTAAATTCCCACT
>JAFSST010000010.1 GCA_017450905.1 Alphaproteobacteria bacterium | reverse complement strand
CAGCCGTTAACGAAAATAGGATTCATTTTTGGCATATGTTTGTGGTGTGCTTTGTCGCAGTTAACGATACGTGCAACCGCAAAACCCAAACAGAATACGATTACCAAAACAATGAATTTTTTGAATTTTCCACAGCGATGATGGCATCCGCATCCACATTCGGCACCACATTTGCATACTGGTGCTTCCATTTCTGGGGCGGCCTGTTTAACAGTTTTTGTTGTGTTTTTTTTGGCAACTGATTTGGTTGTCTTTTTTGTTGTTTTTATAGTTTTTGTTGGCATGGTCCTTCCTTTTTGTTTCAACAATCTGATTGTATTAAATGAATTTTCTGTTGTCCAGAATTTTTTATTTGAAAAAAGACCTTTGTTTTGCCAAAGGTCTTTTCGTTTTTTATTTTTGAACAAAATGCACACTGTATTGTGGTTTTTTGTCCGCCCCCAGTGATGCACGAACGACCTTGTTCGCGGCGGTTTGAACCGCACGAACAAGATTGTCTTGAACCTTGCGTTCGGATTTAGATAAATCGTTGATTGCCTTTGTGATTTCAATTTGAATCTGGCGTTTCATAAATCCGGTTGTATCGGTTTCAAATATGCCGGCACTGGAAACTTCGGGTGTGCCTTTTAAAAATCCGCGTTTATCTACTGGTAACGTTACAAAAATTGCACCGTTCGAAGCAATCTTTTTGCGGTTTTTATAGACTTGGTCGTTGGCACTGCGTTCGGTTTCACCCTCCATAACAACAAAACCTGTTTCGATTGTTTCGCATACGTATGGTTCGGCACCATCTGATAATGCGACCATTTCGCCGTTGCGAACCAGCATCATATGCTTTGCCCCGCCGCGTTCCATCGCCATTTTCCCAGTTAACATTTCGTTGATATAAGCGCCATGCATTGGAATAGAAACCTGGGGATGAACCATATCATAGAAACGTTCCATTTCAGGGCGACCGGCGTGTCCACTGGCGTGAACGTTGTCGGTGTCGAATATGGTGTGTGTATGGATACCCATTTTCGCCAATTTGTTATACAGGAACGATACATCTTGTTCGCGACCCGGAATAATGATAGCACTGAACACAACCGTGTCGGTTGGCATCAATTTCAATTCTTTGACCTGACCACGGCACAGACGTGTTAACATTGCGTATTTTTCGCCCTGGGACCCGGTTAAGAAAATGGCCTGTTTTTCCGCCGGCAAATCTTTGATTTCTGAATGTTGGTAAACATCATCCTTGCCCAGATAACCCATTTCCATACCGATTTCACGAAATTCAGGTAACCCAACATACGGCACAGGATTCGGGTTGCTGCGTTCTTTGATTGCGGCAACACGTCCCGCGGCATGGGCGGCATCTGCGAACATTTTGATACGTGCCAAACTGCGTGAATATCCGGTTACGAAAACACGGCCAGGGGCGTTTTTCATTATTTCGGTTAACGTGTTACGAACTTGAACTTCGGTTGTTTGCGGTGTTTGACGTGAAACGGATGTTGAATCGCATGCACACGCCAACAATTTCGGGTCAGAACCAATTTCACGCAAACGTGCATAATCAGTTGCTGGTTCGATAGGATTATCGTCATTAAACGTCCAATCGCCGGTGTGTAAAATTTTCCCAGCCCCGGTTTTGATGATTAACATTTGTGCCTCGGGAATAGAGTGGCTGACATGAAACGTTTCGACCGTAAAAGGTGCCAATTCCAATGTCGCACCCGCCGCATCAAATTCCACAATATCTTTTTTGGGGTCAAAATCTAATTCGATTCCACGAAATGTTTGACGCAAGATTTCCGCTGGAAAACGTGTGCAGTAAATTGGTTTTCTGAACTTTGGCCAAATGAATTTTAATGCACCAATGTGGTCTTCGTGTCCATGGGTTATGACAAAAGCAACAACATCTTTTTTGTGTTTTTCCAACCAACGTGTATCACAGTATTGCACATCGCCCGCACCGATTTCTTCTTCCAGAAAACCCATACCGCAATCCACGACCAGATATTTTCCCTTGTATTTGTATAAATACATATTTTGACCGACATGTTCCAATCCGCCCAAAGCCATAAAATAAACTTTGTCGTCATTTATGTCGGATTCGTGTGCCGGCATATCGGCTATTTTCGTGGGTTTGTTCGCAATTTTTTTTGTAGTTTTTTTTGTTTCTTTTTTATTCTGCACCTTTTTGGTGGCAACTTTTTTCGTTGCCTTTTCTTCGGTGTGTTTATGTAATTTTACCATATAAAAATCCTTTTATCAGGTTTAACAATATCGCAACCACGCAATTCATTGCCAATAAACGCATATTGATTTATTTGTAGTAAATCGGTGGTTGCGGGCTATTTTTTTACGCGACAAAATTCAATGTCGCCGTCTCTCTTGGACCAGATGATACTATTTTTTATTACAAACACAAGGATTTTGTTATAAAAGAAAGAAACACCCAATTGGGTGTTTCTTCTTATTCTGCAAACGAATACTTCATTTTCAAATGGTCTGGATTATATGTTTTGTTCATAATCGCCAAAGTATCTTCGACAATGACCAATTCTTCGTTTGTTGGAATCATAAAGACCTTGATGCGGCTGTCCGGGGTGCTGATTTCACATTCGCCGGCATCCAAACGTGCCAAAGCCTTGTCGTTCTTTTCCTTGTCGATTTTGATGCCCAATTCTTCCAATCCTTCACAGAATTTGCCACGCAGATAGTTGTCGTTTTCACCAACGCCGGCGGTAAATACCAACGCATCAACATGACCCAGTTCCGCCATAAACGCACCAATGTATTTTTTTACATTGTGGGTTTCAATTTTGATTGCTAATTCACAGTCCGGATTGGTTTCGCGGTTTTCTTCAACTTCACGTCTGTCGGCAAAGCATTTTGTAATACCCATCAAACCAGAATCTTTGTTCATGTGGGTTGTCATCTGGTCAATAGTCAGATTCAGTTTTTTCATAACATAGAGTAATGCACCGGCATCAACATCGCCCGGACGAGTCCCCATAACCAGACCCGCGGTCGGTGTCATACCCAACGTTGTGTCAACCGCACGACCGTTTTTGATTGCGACACCCGATGCACCCGAACCAATATGCATAGTAATTAAATTGCATTGGTCGGCCGGTTTGCCCAACATTGCGGCGGCACGTTTCGAAACGTATAAATGGCTGGTCCCATGGAAACCATAACGGCGAACGCCCAGATTTTTATACCACGCATCTGGGATTGCATAACGATAGGCGTATTCAGGCATAGTCTGCAAAAATGCGGTATCAAACACGGCAACCTGGGTTGCGTTTGGTAAAATCTGACGTGCACTTTCGATACCCATCAATGATGCCGGAACGTGCAAAGGCATTAAATCGCGCCATTCTTCGATTGCGTGCATAACTTCGTCATTGATTTCAACCGAAGACGCGAATTTGGCACCCCCCATTACAACACGGTGGCCAACGCCACGGATTTCGTTCATATCAATAGAAGCCTCACGCAGCATAAACAATACAACGTTTAATGCTTCGCTGTGGTTTTTCATTGGTGTTTCTTTTTTCTGTTTCGTTCCGTCCGGATATTTTTGTGTAACGAACGAAGAATCAGAACCGATTTTTTCAACGTTACCACCAACGATTTGTTTTTTTGTGTCCGCATCAAACACCTGGTATTTCAGGGAAGATGAACCACAGTTCAGTGCCATAATATACATTGTATCTTTCCTTTTGGTTGATTATTTACCAGCAGAGATTAGCATTTGTTGCCCAGAAATTCAATAAGTTTTTGTTTTTGGCGGAAACAAAAAAACCGCCAAACGGCGGTGTTTTTATTTCTGGTGGGGCCACAGGGACTCCCTTGGCATAAATGCCTGCGGGGCAACCGTAACGATTTCGCTTCGCTTTGCTCGCAAAATCTTAAACACGTGTCCCTTGGCATAAATGCCTGCGGGGCAACCGTAACGATTTCGCTTCGCTTTTGCTCGCAAAATCTACTTGTTGTCGAACCCTTCGCCGCAGTTGCGGCTTTGACGGGTTCTCGTCCCGTGGCGGAAACAAAAAAACCGCCAAATGGCGGTGTTTTT
>JAFSST010000009.1 GCA_017450905.1 Alphaproteobacteria bacterium | reverse complement strand
TTGAAAGTTTTGGCCAAAGGCGAAATCAAAACGGCTGTCACAATTGTTGCGGACAAATGGTCCAAAGCAGCCGAGACCGCAATTGTGAAAGCAGGTGGGAAAATTTCCAATAAATAATAATCTGATTTTATCCCGGGAATTTTATTTCCCGGGGTGTAAAATTGTATCTGGAAAGTAAAGTGATGAGAGCAATAAAAAACTTTTTCAAAAATCTGAGTGATTTACAAAAACGTATTTTATTTACGTTGGGCGCTTTGGTTGTTTATCGAATTGGTTCGTTTATTCCATTGCCGGGTGTTAATGCATCGGCCGTGTTGCATTTGTTCACCGGCGAGGGCAGTGGTATGTTGGGGATGTTTGATATGTTTGCGGGTGGTTCATTGTCCCGTATGTCTGTTTTGGCGTTAAACATTTTCCCGTACATTTCTGCATCTATCGTTTTACAATTGTTAACCGCAACCAGTAAATCGTTGACTGATTTGCGCAAAGAGGGTGAATCTGGGCGCGTTAAAATTAATCAATATACGCGTTATTTGGCGGTGGTGTTGGCCGTTGTCCAGGGTTGGGCGGTTATTCGTGGATTGGAATTAATGGCACCGGTAAATGGTGTGCCGGCGGTTGTAAATCCGGGATGGTCGTTTGAATTGTCGGCGTTGATTGCGCTGGTTGGTGGAACGGTGTTTGTTATGTGGTTGGCAGAACAAATTACCGCACGAGGAGTTGGCCAGGGTGCATCGCTGTTGATTTTTGCCGGTATTATTGCCGAGGTTCCATCGGGCATTGGTAAATTATTCTCGCTGGGCAGTGTTGGGCAAATTTCTCCAACAATGATTAGGTTGATTATTGCATTTGTGTTGGGTATTGTTGCGTTGATTGCGTTCTTTGAACAGGCACAACGGCGTATTCAAATTTTGTATCCACGCCAGGTTATGGCAAATGGTGTTATGAATACAAATGCATCTTATTTACCTATCAAGGTGAATATGTCGGGCGTTATGGGACCTGTGTTTGCGGCGTCTATTATGATGTTGCCGGCGTTTATTCAACGGTTCGCGCAAAGCGACAGTTTGGTTGTGCAATCGATAATTGGGTTCTTTACATATGGGGCGTGGTCTTATATTGCATTGTACACTGTTTTGATTGTGTTCTTTGCATATTTCCAAACGGCGGTTGTTTTTAACAGTGAAGAAACCAGCAATAATTTAAGAAACGCCGGTGGTTATATTCCGGGTGTACGTCCAGGCGAACAGACAATGACATATTTGGATGGGGTTGTGTCGCGCACAACTGCGATTGGTGTTTGTTATTTGATTGTTGTTTGCGTTATTCCAATCATTTTAAACACCCACGCGGGGATGCCATTGGTTATTGGTGGAACCAGTGTTTTGATTGTCGCGGGTGTTGTGTTGGATACAATGACCCAGGTGCAATCTTATTTGGTTGCAAAAAAATATAGTGGTGTCGTTAAAAAGACATCCAAGCAAGGTCGTTTCCGTTAAAGATTGCGGAAATATAAAACAAGATTTGACTTTTGCCGGATTTAGTATAATATAATTCGGGCAAAATCAATAAGGTTTCAAAGTTTTGGGCACCCCAAAATTTTGAATTTTAATCGGACGAAATTGTCCATAAGTAAAAAAGGATAGTAAAAGATGGCACGTATAGCAGGTGTTAACATCCCATCAGAAAAACGCATCGAAGTTGCGTTGCAATACATCCACGGTATTGGCCCGGCAAAAGCCGCCCAGGTTTGTGCCGCGTTGAAATTAAAAGATGGTTTGCGCGCGAAAGATTTGACTGAAGAAGATGTTATCAAAATTTCTAATTATATTGAACAAAACTTTAAAGTAGAAGGCGATGTTCGTCGTGAAGTTGCAATGAATATCAAACGTTTGCAAGATTTGAAAACTTATCGCGGAATTCGTCATCGTAACCGTTTGCCAGTTCGTGGTCAACGCACACAAACCAATGCTCGTACTCGCAAGGGTAAACGCGTTGTTGTTGCA
>JAFSST010000008.1 GCA_017450905.1 Alphaproteobacteria bacterium | reverse complement strand
TTATAAAATGGACGGTTTGTCTGTCTGTTGTTTGGATGGTGTTATTTGGTGGTAATTATGATGTTTTGCGTGATGCTGAAACGGTGTTGCCCTTTATAACGGCCGCGGTTGCATTTATGGGAATGTGTTTTGTGGGCTTTTATACGCGTGATGTTAAATTGCCTGGTTGGAAAAGTTTGTCGCGTCGCGAAAAATTCAAGACTGTTTTTTTGTGTACGATTATATTGGCGATTATCGGATTGACGGATGTTCATACTTGGTGGGGACCGATTTTGCAAATTGTGGCGTTTGTGGGTGGATTATTGTTTGGTCGCCGTATGAAATATAACTTGCGCCCGGTGCCTTTTATATCTGGATTTTTATTATTGTTTACGGTGATGATTTTGATGCAACCCGAATTTTTCAGATACGGTCAATTGGGTAATTTAACCTGGATGCATTTGGTTGGTGTGTTGGCGGTCGGTTTGCCGATTGTTGATATGGTTGTGTTAATAAATACAAAACCGGCGGGTAAAATTTATCACAGTGCATTTGTAAAATTAAAATGGATGTTGCGGTGTTTGGTGGCGTTGTCTGGGGTTTTGTTTGTTATGACGGAATCTGTACCGGTGTTTATTGCGTTGTGCGTGCTGGTTGCGGGGTTGGCTTGGTTAAATGTTGTGCACTCGCATAGTGTTCCGGGACATTTGGCCGACAGATTATTGATGATTGCGATATTTAATTTTGGTGTTCTGACAATTATGCCAGTTATATCAATTTTAGCAATTTTGGGTTGGGTGTCGTTGCCGCGTGGTGATATCGCCCAAGAATTGCGTCGTTTGTTATAATTTGTTATATTTCTTGAATACAATTTTGTGTCTGATTGATGTAATATTGTTGCGATAAAGTAATTTATAACATCAAGGTAGAAAGTTATGTCTGATATTCATCCAACGGCTATTATTAAAGACGGTGCGGTAATTGGCACGGATTGTAAAATTGGTCCGGGCTGTGTAATTGGTCCAAATGTTGTGTTGGGCGATCGTGTGGAATTGGTGTCCAATGTTATTATTGACGGAAAAACCAGTATTGGGGATGATTCAATTGTGTATCCGTTTGCGGTTCTGGGTGTGATGAGCCAAGATTTAAAATGGCAAGATGAATCCACAATGACGGGGTTGCGTATTGGAAAACGTTGTAAAATTCGTGAATATGTGACAATTCATTCGGGAACACCGGCATCAAGTGGTACTGAAATTGGTGACGATTGTCAAATTATGGTAAATGCGCACGTTGGACACGATTGCAAGGTTGGAAATAGTGTTGTTATGTCTAACCTGGTCCAGGTTGCGGGACACGTTGAAATCGAAGATTTTGTGATTTTGTCTGGCGGGTCGATGGTGTTGCAATTTGTGCGTATCGGTCGTAATGCGTTTATCGCCGGTATGTCGGGCGTTGGAAATGATGTTTTGCCGTATGCTATTTACGAGGGTATGGGTGGACGCGCGGTATATCGCACAATCAATCGTGTTGGATTGATGCGACACGGGTTTACTAATGAAGATATGCACGCAATTCATTCGGTGTATTCTGCGGTGTTTCGTGAAACAGATGGTACGGTTGAAGAACGTCTGAATCGTGTTCGGCGCGAGGTCAAAAATAACAAGTATGCAATGGATGCAATTGATTTTATAGAAAACCGTTCAAAACGTGGAATTGGAACATCTAAAAATGCCGAATAAAAAAACAATATTTATTATTGCCGGTGAGGTGTCAGGGGATGTTTTGGGCGCGAATATTATGCGCGAATTGCGCGGCGTTAATTTTGTCGGTATCGGCGGACAAAATATGCGCGATGCCGGTTTGAAAAGTATTTTTCCGATGTCTGATTTGGCAGTGATGGGAATTACAGAGGTTTTGGCAAATGCGCGCACATTGACACGCCGTATAAACGAGACTATTCAAAAAATCATAGATATTAAACCTGATTTAATTTTAACAATTGATTCGCCGGGGTTTGCGCGGTCTGTGATAAGTGGATTAAAAAAATCAAATGCGGGTCAGGATTTAATTCGGAATGGATTAAAGTTTTATCACGTTGTTGCCCCCCAGGTTTGGGCCTGGCGACCGGGACGCGCAAAAAAATATGCAAAAACATTTGATAAATTATACGCGTTTTTTGAATTCGAGGTGCCCTATTTCACGCAACACGGTTTGGAGACGATTGCGGTTGGACATCCGATTGCGGACAATATTATGGGAAAATATTCTGTAAAAAAAAGCAGAGGAAAAAAAATTGTGGCACTGATGCCGGGCAGTCGTAAAACCGAGGTTAAAAAGTTAATGCCGGTATTTCGTAAATTTGTTGAAATAGTTGGGGATAAATATAAATTTGTTATACCAACGGTTGAAACCACGGATGCGTTTGTGCGAAATGCTGTTGCGAACTGGTCGGTGCAACCGGATATCATTTCTGCAAATAATCGATATAATTTATACGAAAAAACATTTGTTGCCGTCGCGGCCAGTGGGACCGTATCGGCGGAATTGGCAATGATGGGTGTGCCGGCAATAATTGTTTATCGTATGAATTGGTTAACAACAATGATTGGCAAGGCTTTGGTTCATACGAAATGGGTGTCGTTGGTGAATGTTTTATTGCAACGCTCGGTTTATCCAGAATTATTGGGTGCGTCAGCATCGGCAAAAAATATTTTTCGCGAATTTAATCGTATTACAACCGATGACAAAGTGCGCAATCAAATGATTGCTGAATTAAAATCTGCGGATAAATTATGGCGGCCGGATGATACATCGGTTGGTGCGCGAATTGCGGCGGACATTAAAAAATCTATATAAAAAACGGCGAAGAAATCGCCGTTTTTTTTGCATTTCTTTAATGAAAACCGTTTCTTTATTCTTTTGGGAAATTTTCACCCATAATTACACTAGATATTTTTTCTGCTGGAACGGATGATGTGTCTTTTTTACAGGTTTCATTTTCAAGAGTGTAATCTGTTGGACAACAACGTTTGGCTGTATCGTCGGCAGTGGAGTTTTTTACCGCCCATCCATATTTACAATCGGCACAATCACCGGATGATGTCAACGGTACGCCAAATGGGCAGACCTGGTTTTTGTTATTTACGGCGGCGGTGCACCAGTCTTGTTCGGTTGGGCTTGATGTGCTGGTTGCGGGCCACAGTGTAAACATTGTTGTTGTTTCGTTGTTGGCAAGGTTTGTTGCGTCAACCTTGGTTGTGTATGGTGTGCCGGTTTCAAAACACGCATTGTTTAAACCATAAGTTGTGACCTGCTCTACGGCGACGGTTTGACTGGATGTGTCTTGGATTTCGTACACATAATTTACCAATGGATAGACCGGGAATGTTGGAACGCAACGTGTGGATGTTCCGTTGTTGCTGCGACGGCCACCGTTTTCCCAACACAGGCACGCGCCCCAGGATTGAACATCAACCGTCGTGCCATAATTGTTTGGACATATGTTTTCTGGTGTCGGAGTGGGGGCTGAAAACAAATTCCAGAAATTTACAGGTTGTCGCTCTATATCTGTGTCTATTTCCTCTACTACACCCTCAGATGGCACACCACCTGTTCCACCGCCACTGTTTGGTCCAATTGGGCCAATTACAATATCATCACCAGCACGGGTTCTGTGTCGGGCGTTTGCAATTGGTGTTTTTGCACTACGCACGCGCAGGTATCCATAATCGGCACTGACGGAATATTTTTGTTTCCCAACACTGTATGGTGTGCGCAGTGTGCTATATCGTGAACCTGTGTTATAAAATTGCGCTTGGCAGAAGTTATCCTTGTTATAACTTTTTTGATATGCGTCGATTTCCAAACTTTGTATGTTTACAAATTTTCCGTCCAGATTTGTACAATTTGTTTGTAAAATATCAATGATTTGGTTATAAACCTCGG
>JAFSST010000007.1 GCA_017450905.1 Alphaproteobacteria bacterium | reverse complement strand
GTGGTGCATTGGGACGTGCCGCGGTTCCATCCGGGGCCAGCACTGGTTCTTTTGAAGCGTTGGAATTGCGTGATGGCGGTAATGCATACATGGGCAAAGGCGTATCACGTGCGGTAAAAAATGTTAATGAAATTATTGCCCCGGCATTGGTTGGAATGGATGCGTCCGCACAAACAGAACTGGACGAAAAAATGTTGGCCTTGGACGGCACCGCGAACAAGGATAAACTGGGGGCAAACGCGATTTTATCCGTGTCTTTGGCGTTGGCACACGCGGTCGCAAATCAAAAAAAGATTCCGTTATATAAATATCTGGCGGAATTATACGGAAACAACAATCCAAACACCCTGCCCCGTCCGATGATGAACATCATCAACGGCGGTGCACATGCCGACAACGGTTTGGATGCCCAGGAATTTATGATTATTCCAAACGGTGCAGAAAATGAAGAAATGGCGATTCGTATGGGGTCCGAAGTTTTTCATCATTTGAAAAAGATTCTGAAATCTGGCGGCAATTCCACAAACGTTGGTGACGAAGGCGGTTTTGCCCCGAACTTTAATTCCTGTGCCGAAGCGTTGGATACAATCATCGCCGCAATCAAGGATGCCGGATACAAACCTGGCGACCAGGTTTCCATTGGATTGGATGTCGCATCGTCCGAATTTTATGCCGATGGCGTGTATAATTTCGAAGGCAAAAAATTATCATCTGATGAAATGATTGGTTTCTATGTTGATTTAATTGCAAAATACCCAATTATTTCAATCGAAGACGCATTGGCCGAAGAAGATTGGGACGGTTGGAAAAAACTGACCGAAAAAATTGGTTCAAAATGTCAATTGGTCGGGGACGATTTATTTGTAACTAACCCGATCCGTTTGAAACGCGGTATTGATGCGGGCGTTGCGAATGCAATCCTTATCAAGGTTAACCAAATCGGCAGTTTAACCGAAACGTTACGTGCCATCAAAATGGCCCAGGATGCAAAATACGGTGTCGTTATTTCCCACCGCAGTGGCGAAACAGAAGACACAACCATTGCTGATTTGGCCGTTGCAACAAACGCCGGACAAATCAAAACCGGTTCAATGTCACGAACTGACCGTATGGCAAAATACAACCAATTGTTACGTATCGAAGAAGAATTGGGAACAAACGCCAAATATGGAATGTAAAAAACGATGCAAAATTATGTTGATATAATTTTGATAAAATATGTTATCGCAATAATTGTGCTGGGGTGCATTATTTTGGCCCCGGCGTATATTGCGGTTCAAACCAAAAAAGGGAAAACCGATGCCATGCGAATCCGATTGGCATCGTGGGTATTCGGGTGGACCATAATTGGTTGGTTGTTGGCCCTGTTCTGGGCAATAAAAAAATAGAATTTATTTATAATAATAACACACCCAATGTGTCCCACACAAAAAAATGTCACCCCGCACTTGATGCGGGGCCCAGGTGTATTTATGTGTTTGTGCAAACGCACAAACGGCTTTTTTATTCACTGGATTCCGGCTCTGCGGCCGGAATGACAAGAAAGAGAGAAATGGCGGAACTAGCCACTAACTACTAACACTAAAATAATGATAACTGATTATAAATTGCACTGCCGGTGCTGTCGTTTGTGTCCTGGGCGGCCGGTGTTAAGTTAGTTGACGTATCACCACGTAATTGAAGTTGTGGTGCATTGCCACTTTGTTGCAGTCCGGCGGCTATTTCGGCAGCCTTTTTAATCTCCATCCGCATTAGCTGTTTCTGTGTCTGTTTTTGTTGCTGATTCGCCTGCTGTGTCGTTGTTTGCGAGGTTACTGTGGTCTCCCCCCCCCCGAGGTAGAGGTCGTTGTGGTGGACGTAACGGTCCCAATTATCGTGGTCCCCAGATGGCATGTTTTAAACCCACCGGGACATTTACAATCAGAATCACTGGACGCATAAACATAATCAAACGCAACATTTGTGTTCAAGTTGCAAAGTTGCCGAATACTACTGATAACCCCGGCATTACTTGCATTTTTGATATTGTCTGCATTCCCCGTGGGCGATGACATACAAAAATTTAATGTTGATGGTGGATTGCTGAGTATACTGCTGTATAACGAATTGATGTTACTTCCGTATGCTTCGCCCTGTTTAAAAATAAAGACATCTTCGCACGAATTTCCTATTGCTGTATAACCGGTATAAACCAAATTATCCAATGTGTTATTAGATTTTATCTTGTTCGGGTTATCTATTAAATCTTGAACATCCTTGCGTTTATTGGCCAATGCAACATTTCCCGCAACACCCGCCGCCGTCAATCCCAATGTAGAAATTCCAGCGATTTTGAAACCGTTAACCTTGGCGGCACACTGTTGCAGAGCATCGTATTCTTGGCGTTTTTCACGCAATAAATCACGAACACGTGGCGTAATATACGCACATGCAACATCAGGAACCACAAAAACCGCCGTCAGCCCCAGAACGAACGCTTTCAATTTCAGCATTTTAATTTCCCCCAATAAAATTTTTGGCTTTCTTTAAAAATTCGCCCTTGTTATTCCCCTGGTTCCAATTTGGATTTATTCCCGACAATTCGGATTTTGCATCCTTTAACTTTTGCCCTTGAACAATGGCGGCAACACCGGTCGCAACAACACCCGCCGACCCAACCGCGGTTGCGGCAACCCAACCCTTGCGTTGTTTTTCACACTCTTCACGCAGGGCCTTTATTTCAGCAATATCGGCCTCTAACTTTGCAACCACTGCGGCCTCGTCCATACCGGTCATATCAAAATCATCATCATCAACACCGGACGGAGCCGTTATCAATTCATTATTTCCCCCAAACTGCTTGGTTCCCGATGCACCAATTTTTTTAATCGCCGCATCCGATATCCCAACAACAAAAACAGACATCAACAAAATAACGCCAATTTTTTTGAACATGAAAATAATCCCCTTTCACGGGAAATTATACCACAAAAAGCCCATCATCGCAAAACAAAAAAACGGCAGCACAAAGACCACCGTTAAAACATATTTAAATCAAATTTCAAAAATACTAGCTTTTAACATTATCCGGATTTGGATTCGCAGTAAATAAAATACCACGTTTCGCCAATTCGGCCTTTACAATGCTATCACTCCCAGTCCGAAACGCCAGTTTTTTGCTTGCATTTGTAAAAACATTATCCATATTCAACACCTCTTTCAAAGCATCTCTCTGGTTTTGAGCCTATTATATACTAACAAAAACTTTTGTCAAGCATATAATCACCCACCCCCAGAATTACATTACGTTTACCAAAATATCATCATCATCACTGAACGAGCAATCTTCGCCATCAGCACATGGTTCTTCGTATTCTTCGATTGAAACGATTGGTGCCGCCCCTGGTGCCGCCGGTTCCGTAAACGATGTTTCTTTTACCACGCGAACACGGCGATTATCGGCATTTGGAGTGCCATCCGGGGTTGAAACCTTTAAATCTTCTTCACCCGCAGATACGGCAACAATTTGACTGGCCGGGATACCATAATTAATCAACATCTTTTGCACGGCCTCGGCACGGCGACCACCCAACGCATAGTTGTAACTCTTACTGCCCGATGTGTCGGTATGCCCAACAACAGAAACCTTGATGTTTTTGTTGTTTTGTGTCGCATCAACCAATTTTCTGATTAAATCTTCGTATTCAGGCTTTATATTTGCCTTGTTGAAATCGAATCGGATTTCAAACACTTCTTCCATAACACGCTGTTTTGGTTCCAATGGAATCTGTTGAACTTTGATAATAGTTGTTTCTTCGGGGCCCGCAGGTTTATTTTTCATATTGTCCAAACGTGCGTTAATTGCCGCCAATTCCTCACGCATAGCCATCATCATATCGATAAATTCTTGACGCGTAACGAATTCTTCACCAACGGTCGCATTGGATTTTGGTTCAGATTGTTTATCACAATCACAATTTTCGGCCGCATCGTCCGCACAACCACAGCCTATTTTACCACTGCCTGCAACAATACTCTCGTCATTGTTGTTAACGTTGTGGCTGTTTGTAACGGTTTTATCACCACCATAGATGTTTTGATTAAACACCATCGGTTGAACAGGTTCAGGGTTAATCAAACGTTCCGGAATGTTTACATTATTTACAACAATTATTCCATCACGAGTATTATCCACACGATGCAGAGCATTCATTTTATCGGTTTCAGGATAAAATGTTCCAACCGTTTTGCTTATGCTGATTTTATCGGTCGCAACAGATTTTTCCGCAACGCGTTCAGATGATTTTTCAGACATATTTGCGGCATTGCGGGGTTCAACCTTGCCGTTGCTGCAACTGCGTAATACTTCCATTGTTTCGTTAAAACGGGCACGACATTCATTCGCCGTTTCCATTTGTCCCGAAGAATATGCCGACAACCAACAATCATATTTCGCCTGTAATTCAGCGGCTATTTCCGGATGATTGTCACTGGCATCGTTTTTGAATTGGTCAATCATTTCGTTATAAGCCGTTGACAATTCGTACGCAACCTGGTCATCTGCGATTTGCCAATTGTTCAAACTTTCTGGGAATGGAACTTCGCCTGAAAAGGCAGCCACGGCCTTTTGTGCGAACAATTCGCCAATTTCAGGATAACCGCTGGTCCGTGCATTATATATTGCATAGGAACGATAATTCATCGCCAGTTGATTCAGAAATGAATCCTGGTGCGGTGCCGAACGAACATCCAACCCTTCGATATAATCGACAGTTGGCGTTGCAACGACATCGCCACCCGCCATGTTATCCTTGCTGGACGAACCAGCACACGCCGCCAACGACAATACCGCCGTCATCGCCAACATACGGGAAATAACCCAAACAGATACACCAGATTGTTTTTTCATTAAAAATCCTTTCTCTTACCTTATGCCCCTATTATACGTTTTTTGCACATTTGAGTAAAGCAAAAAAAGTAT
>JAFSST010000006.1 GCA_017450905.1 Alphaproteobacteria bacterium | reverse complement strand
GCATCTTTTGATTATATGGGCTGTCCTTGGACCAAAAGGGGTTTGATGAATAGTTTTGAACCGCCTGAATTTGGCCGTATTTTGAAAATGGAGCCGGTGCGTTTTGGGCCGCATTTACGGTGTGTGCAAACAACGCACCAAACGGAGCCAAAACTATCGAAAATAATCCCGGTTTAAAATTCATTCCCTTTCCTGATATGTCCTATTATAACAAAAACCAACTTGTAATCAAAGACAAAATTCCACCCATAACAAAAAAAGGTGCAAATGGGATAAATTTTTGGTGTTTGATATACGCCCACGCACCACCAAATATGCACGCCAGCACCAATGCTGTCGCCAGCCCCATCGGACCCATCCACAATCCACCAACGGCAATCATTTTTATGTCCCCCATGCCGATTGGTGCATCCGCCCCAGGGTTGCGGCGTGATAAAAACCTGTCGAAAATAAAGCCAACGGTCGCCGCCATAATGTATCCAAACGTCATACCTGTTACGGCTGTTTCAATGCCGCATACCCACGGGAAAAATGTCGTGATGATTGCACCAATAATCAACAGCGGAAACAGGTATGCGTCTGGAATAATCCGCCGCCGCATATCTGTTTGTGCGATTTTCCACGACAAAAATAATGCAATCGCCAACAAAAGTATGAAAAAAGCCCAAAATAAATATAAAAACATACATTTCCCCCTTGCGTTTCGATTCGGTTTTATGATACAATAAATCGTAATATAAAGACAAGTATAACAAGGTTGGTTAAAAATGAGTAAATCTTGGGACAGCAGTATTTTAAAAAAATTAAAGGCCCTGACTGGCAAGGGGTTATCTACGTCTGAAATTGGGAAACGTTTGGGAATTTCTAAAAATGCCGTTGTTGGTAAACTGCACCGGTTGGGTTGGAATGTCAAGGCTGGCGGTGCATCTTGCGAAGAAACCAAATCAAAATCCGCGACCAAATCGACCGCGTCTAAATCGACATCTGTAAAAAAGACCGCCGCCAAAAAGGTTGAAAAGGTTGCTGTAAAGAAAACTGCCGGGGTTGGTGGCAAAAAAACCGCAACAACCACAACCAAAACGGCAACAGAGGAAAAGAAAAAAAGCACTGGGGCCAAAAAGGGAACTAATGTGCATCAACGCATTGTTCAACATGCGTTAGAAATGATGGATTTAAAGCCGGGACAGTGTCGGTGGCCAATTGGTGACCCTGATTCTGATGATTTTCATTTCTGTGGAAAACAGGCTTTTTCCGGAAAACCTTATTGTTATGAACATTGTCGCCAGGCGTATCAATTTGCGGCACCTAAAAAGAAAAATTAAGAGTGTGAAAACAGTGGGAACAGATTATGTCTGATACGAGAGAGAATTTTGAAAACTTGACATCCCGGGAATATAACATTTTGGGAAACACTTTTCGTGTTTGGCGTGATGATGCCGGTGTAACCCGTTTTGTGTTAGATAATACGATTGCCGAATACAAGCCCTATGTTATGTTGGTTTTGCCGTCCGATGGAAATCGCAAGTGGGATGATATTCTGCAAAATGATTATGGTATCGATTTGGAAACGGTGCGTCCCAAAAAAAATAACAAATATCAAAAACTGGACATTGAATATGCCGATGTCGGGCTTTACGATACGCTGATACGTGCGTTTGAAAACGGCGGTGGAATTGATGATGCAATCGCTGATTTGGTTGATTTTCGTTTCGATGCGGTTCGGCGTTCTGCGGTTGAACGGTTGGCGGCTGCAAATGATGCCGCGGCCCAGGGGCAAGATACCCTGGATAAAACGAACGAGACGATTTCCGAATTACAGGCACGTCAGCGTAATTTGAAAAATAAATTAAAACAACAACGCAGGGATGTTGGACGCGAACCAACAAAACAATCTGCATCTAAAATTTTGAAAACGGAATCGCAGATTGATTCTGGGATTGGAAAGTTAAAGCGTGCCGAACGGCGTGCGGCACGGGCCCAACGCAGGGTTGAAAATGCAAGGCGTGAAATCGCGGATTTGGAACATTTGTTGGCGTTGGAAAAACCTGAACTTAATCGCCGTAACGAACACAACATTTTAATCGCCCAGGAAAACAATAAACCACAAACGGAGGTGAAAAATATGGACGACAACGAAGAAGTAAAACCTTTGTTTGACAAAGACCCAGAAATTTTGGATGAAGATATCGCGTTCAAACCAATCGCCTTTGACGATATTCATATTGATGAGCCCGACAAGGAATCAGAAGGTGTCAAAGAAAGCGTTGACCAATCGGAACCGGCGGTTGCAAAACCATTGGATTTTACATCGGTTGTTACCGAAACGTCCGAAAATACTGGACAGACAATCGTTGAAAACGAGCAAGAATCTGAACCCGGTCCAGTCTTGGAATCTATTTCATCGGTCCAGACACCTGTCGCGGCGGATGTCGATAATGTTGGTGGGGCGGTTGTTGGACAATATGATGCCGTTAAACAGCCAGAGCCAATTGTAGCACCGGTTTCGCCGGTGGGATATGGTCGCCCTGTTTCGCCAATTACCGGGACAACCGGCGGCGTTGCAAGTGTTCCGGCGGCTCGTTCAAAACCAACGGTTGCTTATTATTTCTTGTTAATAGTGTTAATAGTATTGTCGATATTTACCCTGTGGTTGTATCAGAAAAAGAATGGCGATACGGTACCTGTATTAAAAGACACGATTGAAAAAGAAGTCGGTGTTGATAATGGTGCCTTTGTGGCCCCTGAACCAATAGTGGAACCGGAACCGGTTGTGGTGCCCGAACCTGAACCAGAGCCAATCGTTGAACCAGAACCGATTATCGAACCGGAACCAATTGTTGAACCAGAACCCGAACCGGAACCCGAGCCAATTGTGGTGCCTGAACCCGAACCAGAACCGATTGCACCGGTTGAATCAGAAGAAGATGTTTTGGCACGCAAGGAACCATACAAGGTTACAGATTTATATTCGCCTGATGTTATCATAGATGACGAACCGATTGTTGTTCCGGCCTATCAATACGAAGAAGATTACGATTATGAACCAGTGTATGTTTCGGAACCTGTTTATGTCCCGGAACCTGCACCGGTTGTTGCACCGGCTCCACGTCCGGCGGCCAAGATAATTCGTGACCCAAAAACAAATCGCTATATCAGTATAGAAGATGGTGGGCAATACAGCGTTGTAGCCGAGGAAACAACGTATTAGGCGTATAAAAAATATCACACAAATGTGTGATATTTTTTTGTGTTGATTACACGGGTGTTTATTGCTTTTCTATTATAACAAATGCCGCGGAAAAATTTTCCTGGTCTGTGATAGATACGTGTATTTTTGCGTTTGTCCCGGCAATTTCTTTTAATCTGGCCTTGGCACCGCCGGCAACCAGTACTTCGGGACAACCGTTTTCATCGTGAATCACCGATATGTCTGAAAAAGCAATTTCTTCACCAAATCCGGTCCCCAATGCCTTTAAACAGGCTTCGCGGACCGCCCAAAAATTAGCCAAATGTTTTTCGGCCTTTGCGTTATCTGTATCGGCGTATTCTAATTCTTTCTTGGTAAAAATGCGTTGTTTTTTAAAAGCGGACCAGTCTAAAAATCGTCCGGATTCAACCAAATCAATACCGATGCCAACAATCATTGTTTTCTCCTTTTGGTAACGGTTATGTCGATACGGGAATATAGAAACTTTTTTCCGATTCGTGCAAGCATAAAATGCAAGGAATAAAATTTTATTAAAGATTCGGATAATAATTTATTTGTAATGTGCATTTTTTTATGTATAATCTGGAACGTTGTCGGGGCGTAGCTCAGCCTGGTAGAGTACTTGCATGGGGTGCAAGGGGTCGCAGGTTCGATTCCTGTCGCCCCGACCATAAAATTCAAATCGGCTGTGGTGCCGATTTTAATTTTATCGTGGGTATAACGGTTTGATACATTGCAACGAAGTTGCCCGGTTCGAAAACAAGTAGATTTGACAAACGCAGTGCGTTCAAATCGTTACGGTTTCCTCGCAACCGGCACATAAAAATGTGCCGAGTGAGGGACTCCTGTCGCCCCGACCATAAAATTCAAATCGGCCGTGGTGCCGATTTTAATTTTATCGTGGGTATAATGGATTGAACATCGCAACGAAGTTGCCCGGTTCGAAAACAAGTAGATTTGACAAACGCAGTGCCGATTTAAATTTTATATTTCCCTTGTTCGCGTTTTGGTGCGAACAAGGGAATGTGGCAATATCAGAAAGCGTATCGCAGTCCAAGGTTGCCGGATATTTCTGAATAATCTGTTCCGGTAATATACGATGCTTCCATATAGATGCTGGTCGTGTTATCTGTGTCACGGTAGTCAAGACCAATTCCCATTTCAAAGGTATCGGCAAAAACAGACTTTTTGGTGTTGACGTTGTTTACAATGACACTTACATTATCCGATGCGTCTAAATTATATGCGACCTTGCCATAGGCTTGGAATTTTGTTCCGCTCTGGAAAACCCACCTTGGTCCGGCCAGTAACGTCAAAGAAGCGTTTTTGACCGTTGAACTATCTATGTTAAATTCACCAATTTTCGTTTTAGGTGTGTATATAAACGTTCCTTCCAGTGATGGTTTGGCAAACCATTTCATTTTGCCCTCGTCTGTCCCGAACACAAATTCTTTACCGATTTCCATATTCAAACTGGTTGCGGTATAGTCTGTTTCGGTTGATTGAGCATCAATACCAATGAAATGTTGTCTGAATACCAAATCCATGAACAAACCAGATTTGTTCAACAACATTGCGTATGCACCCAAACCATATCCGTTGATGTCCAATGTGTTGGTATCAAATTTACTGTCGCCACTGGCAATATATCCCAGTCCGCCAATAAAGAATTTATAATTCTCGGACGAAGATACAATTCTGTCGTATCCAAATTCGATACCCGATAACCCAACGGCAGTATCGGCGGCATCAAAGTTTTTATGGATTCCGCGTGTCCAGAACGCATTTTGTGAATCTAATGCGGTATCATTTACCACCCATTGTAATTCGCCAACGCGTTTTTGCATAGAGTTGGTTAATTTCTGGACAGTATGCTTAATGGTGTTGGTTGTATAACCAACCATTTGCACAACTGCTTTTGGTAAAACAGGTTCCGGGTCGTTTTGCACGACTGGTTGTTCCGGTGTGTCAGGCGTGTTCGGCGTGACCGGTGTATCCGGATTGCCAGGATTAGGGTTGTCCGGCGTATCCGGATTGTCCGGATTATCCGGAGTGTCAGGATTGCCAGGTTCATCCGGATTGTCCGGATTATTCGGGTTGCCAGGATTATCTGGTGTATCCGGATTGTCCGGGTTATCCGGTGTGTCAGGATCGCCGGGTTCAACCGGATTGTCCGGTGTATCTGGATTATCTGGTGTATCCGGATTATTCGGGTTCGGGTCATCTGGATTTTCCGGTTCTGTATTAACTTTCTGCAACCCCCACTGTTTATTTGTGGAATCAAACACTATATTTAAATCATAACTCAAATTATCCACATAATC
>JAFSST010000005.1 GCA_017450905.1 Alphaproteobacteria bacterium | reverse complement strand
GGTTCGTCGTGAACGTATGGGGCACATTAAATTGGCGATGCCGGTTGCGCATACTTGGTTTTTGCGCGAAGGTAAAATTGCAACTTTGTTGAACAACCTGTCGCAAAAGAAATTAGACCAGGTTATTTCATACGATGCCTATATCGTTATTGAACCAGGTTTAACAAACCTGAAACAATACGATGTCATCAGTGAAGATGAATATCGTGCCGCGGTCGAAGAATTTGGGCCGGATGCGTTTCGCGTTGGCATTGGTGCCGAAGGTGTCCGCAGCATTATCGCAAACCTGGATATGGGCGATGAAAGAACGCGTCTGCGCGCGGAATTGGCGGAAACAAAATCTGAAGCAAAACGCAAGGCGATTATTAAACAATTAAAATTGGTTGAGGCATTTTTGGATTCCAAAACCGAACCACAATGGATGTTGCCGGACATCATCCCGGTAATTCCGCCAGATATGCGCCCATTGGTTACATTGGATGCGGGTCACGTTGCGGCATCTGATTTGAACGATTTGTATCGCCGTGTTATTATCCGTAACAATCGTTTGAAAAAGTTTATGGAAATGCACGCACCTGAAATCATCATTCGTAACGAAAAACGTATGTTACAGGAAGCGGTTGATTCATTGTTCGACAATGAACACAAGGCACGTCCAATGGTTTCGCAAAACCGCAGACCATTGAAATCATTATCTGGGTCTTTGCGTGGTAAATCCGGTCGTTTCCGTATGAATATGTTGGGTAAACGTGTGGATTATTCCGGACGTAGTGTTATCGTGTCGGGACCATCATTGAAAATGCATCAGGTTGGTTTGCCCAAGGCGATGGCATTGGAATTGTTTAAACCGTTCGTGTTTGCACGTTTGATGGCTGGCGATTATGCCAACACGTTGAAAACTGCACGTAAAATGGTTGAAAACGGCGAAGATATTGTTTGGGAAATTTTGGAAAAAGTTATTCACGAACATCCGGTGTTGTTGAACCGTGCACCGTCCTTGCACAGATTGTCATTGTTGGCGTTTGAACCAGTTTTGATTGAAGGCAAGGCTATTCGTCTGCATCCGTTGGTTTGTGCCGGATTTAATGCCGACTTTGACGGTGACCAGATGGCTGTTCACGTTCCAATTTCGTTAGAGGCACAATTAGAAGCACGTACATTGATGTTATCTACAAATAACATTTTGTCGCCGGCTAATGGTGAACCTATGACCGTTCCATCACAAGACATGGTTTTGGGTATTTACTACATTTCGTTGATAAATGGCGAACATACCGAAAAATCACCACGTTTCAGTGGTATGGACGAAGTCGAAATGGCATTGGAAAACAAGACGATTACTTTACATACACCAATTGTTGCACGTATCAATGGCAAAATTTATAAAACAACCGCCGGTCGTATGATTATTGGTGAATTGTTACCAAAATCTGAAAATATGCCGTTCGATTTGGTCAACAAGGTTATGGGTCAACCTGATATCAAGGCGTTGTTGTCAACAACCTATGAACGTTGTGGCGACAAGGCGATGATTTTGTTGGCTGATGCGTTAAAGAACACTGGTTTTGAACAGGCGGCACGAAGCGGTATTTCTATTGGTTTCGATGACGTTGTCATTCCAGAAGAAAAAGATAAAATGATTGCTGACACCGAAGCGGCCGCAAAAGATATCGAAGAACAATATCAAAACGGTTTGTTATCATCGGGTGAACGTTATAACAAATTGATTGATTTGTGGCAAAAAACAACCGATAAACTTGGTGATATGGCGTATGTCGCATTGGGTAAAAACAAGGGCGATGATTGGAATTCTATCTATATGATGGCGGTGTCCAAGGCCCGTGGTTCCAAACGTCAGATTCAACAGTTGGCGGGTATGCGTGGTATGATGCAGAAACCGGATGGTTCTATTATCGAAGTTCCGATTATATCGAACTTTAAGGAAGGTTTGACCATGGCGGAATACTTTACATCAACCCACGGTGCACGTAAAGGTTTGTCGGATACCGCGTTGAAAACGGCATCTGCGGGTTATTTGACACGCCGTTTGGTCGATTTGGCGTTGAATACGGTTATTACCGAACATGATTGCGGAACAACCGAATTTATTACCGCAAAACCTGTTTACCAGGGCAGCACATTATCTGTGCCATTGGGGGATGTTGTTTTGGGACGGACCGCCGCACATGATATCGTTCATCCAATCACCAAGGAAGTTATCGTTCCGGCCGGTGAATTGGTTGATAAAGTTGCGGCACGCAAAATCAATGAATCCGGATTACCAAGCGTTGATGTCCGCAGTGTTTTGACATGTTGCAGCGATGGTTTGTGTGCAAAGTGTTATGGTATGGATTTGTCGCGTCAATCATTGGTTCATGTTGGTGAAGCGGTTGGTGTTGTCGCGGGACAATCCATTGGTGAACCTGGGACCCAGTTGACGTTGCGCACCTTCCACATCGGTGGTATTGCATCCGGTGGAACCGAGAGTCATTATGTCGAAGTTCCTGTTGCCGGAACAATCAAATTGAATGGTGTAAACACAATCAAGAGTTCGGCAGGCCGTGTCGTTGTTATGTCTCGTAATGGCAAGGTTGCGGTTATGTCTGACAAGGGTGATGAATTGTTCAGTTGTGCATTACCGTATGCGTCTATGTTGATTGTTAACGATGGCGACAAGGTCGAAAAAGGTGCAAAAATCGCTGAATGGGATCCGTATTCCAACACAATCATCGCGGAAAAAGACGGTATCGTCAGTTTCAATGACTTGGTCGAAAACGTTTCGTTCCAAGAAGAAGTTGATACAATGACCGGCATCGTTTCGCGTAAGGTTATCAATTGGAAAACCAATACCAAAAAGGCATTACAACCGGCCATCAGATTGGTAAATGAAAATGGCGATGTTTTGTCATTGGGTGGTAAAAAAGTTGCAGAATATTTGTTACCAATACATTCTGTGTTGATGGTTTCCAATGGTGCGACCGTTGCGGCGGGTGATGTTCTGGCACGTATTCCTGTTCAGGCAAAACGTACGGGCGATATTACCGGTGGTTTGCCACGAGTAGAAGAATTGTTAGAAGTTCGCCGTCCTGCGAATCCGGCATTGTTGGCGGAAATTGACGGAACAGTTGAATTAGAAGACGCAAAGTCCAAAATCATCGTTCGTATCGAACCTGATGATGGAACAGCACCGGTTGAATACGCGGTTCCAAAGGGAACGAATTTGTTGGTCCGCAGTGGCGATGTTGTCAGAAAGGCTGATAAATTGGTCGATGGTGACCCGGTCCCACAGGATATTTTACGTATCTTGGGACAAAAGGCGTTGGCGACATTTATGGTTGAACAAATTCAACAGGTTTACCGCTTGCAGGGTGTGTCCATCAACGACAAGCATATCGAAATTTTGATACGTGAAATGACACGCCGTGTCGAAATCACAAATCCGGGTGATACATCGTTCTTGATGGGACATGTTGTTGACCGTGTAGATTTCGAAGAAGAAAATGCACGCGTTATCCACGATGGTGGTAAACCGGCCGAAGCATCCCAGGTTTTGGTTGGGCTTACCCGTGCATCACTTACCACACGTTCGTTCATATCGAACGCATCGTTCCAACAAACAACCAAGGTATTGGTTGATGCGGCAATCAATGGCGCAACCGATAAATTGGTCGGTATCAACGAGAATTTGATTGTTGGTCGTTTGATTCCAATTGGAACAGGTGCATACGTTCGCCGTGTCCGTGAAATCGCCAAGAAAGAAGAAAAGGCGGAAAAATTGGCACGCGAAGGTGGTGAACAACAACAATTGTTGGATATCTAGGTATCAGCGGTCGGTGTCTGATGGTGTTGTGAATCATGGACACTGACCGCATATAAACTTTTTCTTGCAAAATGCCAAGATTGTAATAGAATAGTGAACTGTAAATAAAAAGGATATGAAATGGCAACGCCAAAAAGTAAAACAAGTAAAGCACGCAGTGCACAACGCCGTTCACATGATGCATTGTCTGTGATGCCATGTGGTGTATGTAAGGTTTGTGGCGAAAAGAAACGTCCACATCATGTATGCCCTGCATGCGGTGCAAAATAATTAAAACCAAAAATTAATATGCAGATACGGTGCATTTGTTGTGCTGTTTCTGCATTTTTTTAGGGTGTAATATGTCGGACGATAAAAAAATTATTGCAATTGATGCGATGGGCGGCGATAAAGGGCCGGCCGCAGTGTTGGGTGGAATGAACCAATTTTTATACCAACACGGCGAGGCTCATGTTTTCTTTCGCATTTTTGGTGATGAAAAACGCTTGCGTAAATTATTAAAGCGTTATCCACGTGTTGCACGTAACAGCGTTATTGTTGATGCACCTGACGTAATTCGCGGAACAGATAAAATTCGCGATGTTATTCGTCATGCCCAAAATACATCAATGTATATGGCGATAAAAGATGTTCGCGAAGGCAATTCGACCGCCGTGGTCAGTGCCGGGAACACGGGCGTTCTGATGTCGCTGTCGAAACTTGCGTTGAAAACAATCGATGGAATTTCACGTCCGGCGATAACGACCATGTTGCCGTCTGGGGCTGGGGATTCGCGTGTGGTTGTATTGGATTTGGGTGCAAATGTTCAATGTGATGCCGGCAATTTGTTTGATTTTGCCGTGTTGGGTGGTGTTTATGCGGAAACGATTGGTAAAATGGCTCGGCCAAAACTTGGTGTTTTAAACATTGGCGAAGAAGAAACCAAGGGTAATGAAACGCTGCAAAATATAAACAAGGTTTTAATTGCACATCGTGACGAATTGCCGTTTGAATATCTGGGATTTGTTGAACCGACTGATATTAGTGCCGGCCGGGTCCAGGTTGTCGTTACGGATGGTTTTACCGGTAATATCGTATTAAAAACTGTCGAAGGAACGGCGAAATTGATTAAACGCGTTATAACCGAAAATATGAAGAAGTCTTGGTTGGCGATTATCGGTGCGTTTTTCTTGATACACGTATTCAAACGTTTGAAACATAAAATAGACCCGCGTTCATACGCCGGTGCAACATTTTTGGGGCTTAATGGGTTTGCGGTTAAAACACATGGGAATTCCGATGCGTTGGCATTTGCAAACGCAATAAATTATGCGGTTGATATGACAAAATCTGATTTGAATGGAATCATCCGCGAACGTGCCGCCACATTGGCATCGATACGTGCCGAATTAATGTCGGGCAATGAGTGATTAGTGTTTAGTGGTGTTTGTGAAGCGGGTGTCACACCGCACGTTGTCTCGCCATAGCGAAGCACTGGCGGATGGATTCTGGCTCTGCAGCCAGAATGATAAACCACCACCCACTAACCACACCAATAAAAACAACATCGGCGATTGCTCGCCGATGTGCTCTCCTTCCTTCCGTAAACCGGAAACTTGTAAACCGTGCAAAGGCAAACTTATGCCGCCATTGCCACAGAATCTTTTGATTTGCCTTCGTCCGCATCCATAATGCGTTTTGCCTCGGCAAAGACCATTTCTTTGACCCGCAACGCCAAATCCTTGGTTTCCAGGCTTTCAGCGGCGACATCGAAATTATCGGTCCGAATTTGTAATGATACGTATGCACCAATCAATGATGTGCGTGGTAAATCTTCAATAGAGCGGGGCGAATTATTATTCCCAATCTGCAATTCATCACTAAGTGATATGATTTGACGGTCGGCATTAACCCAAACTGTTGTGCTAAGAACTTTGTGTAATGCAATCATGATTTCTTTGATATTTTTTGGCATCTTTTGGTCCCTCCTTTCTGGGCGTTTGTCAAAAATTCAAAGCAGATTTGTATTTACAGTGTGTATTTACAAGTTTCTGGATTAAATTTTTATTTTTTTGTTTTTTCCTTGGTTTTCCGGGATTTTGTTGAAAAACTAAGGATTTTTTTGTTATCCCCTTTGTCTATACAACGATGATAGAACAAAAACGAATCGGGGGTCAAGTGGAAAATGCAGTTTTTTTGAAAAATTTTTTTATGTTTGTGTAACCCGTTGTAATTATACGAATTTTTCGGGTATGATTTTTACCAATGTTTTAAAAATACGTCTGAAAATGTTGGTGTCGGGGTTGTGATAAAGCGTTTTTGACCGCGTTTCGCCAGGTCTGAACCCCGTCCATACGGTTCTGTTTTTTTTGCGTGTTACGTGCCATGATGTTTCGGTGTCGCGAATAATCATATCCCGCAATTTTCTGGCAAATTCAGGGCTTTCAAATATGGCAACATTTTCGGTATTGTAATATGCACTGCGTGGGTCCAGGTTAAAACTGCCTATCCATGAAATTTTATCATCAAACACGATGGTTTTACTGTGCATAACGGAAAAACTGGACATTTTTCGTTCGTGATTGCGTATGCGGCCGCGGCGATTTTCCGCAGACAGCATAAATTCATATACATCCACGCCGCCATCAATCAATTTGTCGCGGTATTTTTCCCATTTGCCGTAAACCGTTGGGGCGTTTGTTGAAGCCAACGAATTAGTTAACACTGTAACATGAACACCGGATTTTTCTTCCCGCAGCATTGTGTTTATTCCGCCATTTCCCGGAACAAAATAAGCGGCAGAAACGTATGCACTTTTGTGTGTTTGTTTCCATAATCTGTTCAGTGCGATTATAATGTCGCCGGTGTATTTGTTTTTGCGTTTCATGGGCAGGTCGACCTTGGCCGGTGGGTCAGCGATAAATTTTCCCTTGCCCCAACAAAAGTCGAAATTTTTCATTTTGTATTCGCGTATAGCCAACGATATGACGGTGTTGTATCTGCGAATACTGTTGGCACTGCGTGTTTCCAGGTCGCGAAACTTTCTTTCCAGTTTTCGCATGGCGCGTTTTGATTTAGATTTTGGAAAAACACTTGCCGGAATAGCCAGATGATAATTCCAGTATTCATTAAAACTCTTTGTGGCGTGTCCGGTAATTTCGCCCAGAAATAAAACATCGGTGTCGGAAAAATTTGACGCGGTTTCCGGATAAAAATAATTACTGCCCACGTTGCGTCCGCCGGTAACAAGGGCGATATTATCAACAATAAACAATTTGTTGTGCATACGTGAATTTAACCGATTAAAATCCATCAACATTTGTGGATAATATAAAAGTTTAGAGCGATTTTTCACGGCATTGAAAATTTTCACTTCGATGTTTGGGTGCTGGTTTAACAAAATCACGTCCGCGATATCCGATTTTGTTCCATAGTCGTCCAACAGTATTCGCACCTTGACCCCGCGGTCGGCAGCGTTTTTTAATTCGCCAATTAAAACACGTGATGAAAAATCGTTGCTGTAAATATATGTCTGTAAATCGATGGTTTTGGTTGCCATACGTGCAAAAGCCGCACGAATAATGAACGCCGACAGACCATCTTCGATAAGTGTGGCACCGCTGATGCCGGGGGCGGCGGTTAATTCAGTTTTATATTGTTCCGCGATTGGTGTTTTGTTTGGGTCAAAATCTTCACTTGTTATTTTTGGGGTATAGTTTGCCAGTCGTTTATCGTGCACACTGGTTGGAATAACGGTGCAACCAATAAACGGCATCGCCAAAGCCAAAAGGTAAAGTTGATTTAATCCCATAAGAAAAACCTTGTTTCGTTTTATTATAATACAGGCTTTTTTTCTGGCAAGTGAAAATGGTGCGGATTTTATTCATACTGTTGAATGATGGTGTGTTTTTTTTACTTGCACAGATTGCGAATATAATGTTAAAATGTTCTAACGGAAGGAAATTTTTATGATGAAGAGAATAGCATTTTTTCTGGGCGGCCTGCTGACATTGCCGGTTTTTGCCGAAGTTGCACCAATTTATTTCGAAGACGACATTGTTTATTCCGACACGGAATACGATGATGCGGATTTGGTTGACGAAGTGGTCGATGAATCTGCCAACGTCAAAAATATGCCCAAGGTTGTTTCAAAACCTGTGGGTTCTCGTTCTATTTCTACATCACGCGTTACGGCATCACGCACTGTTCCTTCGGGTGCGGCGGCCACAACGTCTGGACGTGGTTCTGGGGGTGCGGCGGCCCGTGTGGTTGCGGCACGTGCAACATCATCAAATGTATCGCCGCGTTCAACTGCATCGCGTTCTGTAACAAATCGTGCGGCGACAACCCGTGCGGCGACAGCTGGTTCGGGGACACAAAATATAACCCGTGCGGCAACCAGTGCGGCGGCGACCCGTGCAACCGGTGGTGCGTCAAATACGGCGACCCGTGCACGTTTGGCATCTGGACGTGGAACAACGGCGGCGACCCGTGCACGTTCGGGTTTGATTCAAACTAATACGGTTTCGCAAACATTGTATAATCCAAATGGTGCGCGTGTTGGGGTGCGTGGTAATGTTGGGACGACTTATCGTGTTCCTGCAATCCGCAGTGGTTCAACAACATATACGACTGAATCTGGGGTATCGGTGGCTTCGACATCTGAATTGGATGAATTGGCGGAATTGACCGATTATTGCAAGGCACAGTATGCGAATTGTATGGATAATTATTGTAATGTTCTGGACGATAACCAGGGTCGTTGCAGTTGCAGTGCTAATTTGAAAAACTATGCCAAGTCCGAGGCTACATTAAAACAAGTAACCGAAGAATTACAGGAAGTTGCCCAAAAAATCAGATATATAGGATTGAACAGTCGTGATGTTGAAACCTTGTTCACCCAGACCGAGGCTGAATTAAAAATGCAATCGACCAACGACAACAGTCAAATGAAAAACGATTTGGATAAAATCAGAAATATGATTGTTGATGTTCAATCGGGTTCTGCGACAACATCCGCATCCAGTGATTTGTCTTTTGATTTGTCTGGGTTGTTGGATTTCAATATCGACAGCACTGGTTTTGATTTAACGTCATTTTTGGGTGGGTTTAATACCGGCAATACGTCCAGTATTAAAAACCAACGCGGCGAACAGTTGTATAAAACTGCGGCGGCACGTTGTAAATCTTCGGTTTTGAACAGTTGTGTTGCCCAGGGTGTTGATGCGGCGATTATTACAAATTCGTATGATTTGGAAATTGATAAACAGTGTATCGCATACGAACGCAGTTTGAATGATTCCAACGAACAGATGGCGGCAACGGTCCGCAATGCGAAATTTGTTTTACAAAACGCACGTTTGTTGGTTGCGAACCAGAAAAACGAATACGGCGATATGCGTCAGTGCGTAACCGCATTGGATGCCTGTATGCAGGATGATTTTGTTTGTGGTTCTGATTATGAAAAGTGTTTGGACCCAACGGGGCGTTATATTGTGAACGGTGAATTGGTTGTGGGCAGTCAACCTGGCCAGGCAATTGACCCAAATACATCGTTGGACAGTGCCGCGGACAGCAACGTTTGCAAGGTTAATTTATACCGCACGTGGGATTTTGGTTCCAACTCTTGTTCCGGCAACTATGCCCAGGGTCAAAATCAGGGTAATGCGTGGGGAACGGGTTCTGATGATACCTTGGCGAAATATATTGATGCGACCGTTACCACGACCGCGGCCCAGGGGGGCAGTGTGAATATGTCACAGTATTTGCAAAACAAAATTGGTTACGTTGATAACAGCACCGGTATAAATTACGGTATGTGCGTATCTGTTTTGAACAAGTGTCAAAACTATACATACACTGGGGCTGGGACTAATACTAAATACAACCCAACCAATGATGTTATTAAACAATATCTTGCTCGCGTGCTTGTCCAAATCAAGGCCAAACAAGATGAAATCCTTAACGATTATGCCCAAAACTGTATAACGGATGTTACATCATGT
>JAFSST010000004.1 GCA_017450905.1 Alphaproteobacteria bacterium | reverse complement strand
TTTTTTATTTTTTGATTTTTGCTATTTTCGATTTTGCAATTTTTTTCAAACTGCTAAGACCTTTTGAAAAATCGCTTTCTTCGGCGGGTTTAATCTCTTCGGCCTTTAACGCAGAACAACAATGCGGGCATTTTGTTGCGGTCATATCAACACTGGATTTGCAATATGGACACGCACGTGTAGTAACCGCCTTTTTGCTTTTCATTTTATTAACCGTGCGAACGATTAAGAACGCCGCAAACATCGTGATAATAAAACTGATTACCGTGTTCAAAAACACACCCAAATTCAATGTAGTTGCACCGGCGGCCTGGGCTTCGGCAATTGTGTTAAATGTTTGACCGTTTCCGCCCGCCAAGACAAAGAACCATTGTGAAAAATCAACCCCGCCAATTAACAACCCAATCGGTGGCATAATAACATCTTTGACCAATGAATTAACCACACCGGTCATAACCGAACCAACGATGATACCGATAGCCATATCGATTGCATTACCACGTTCCGCAAATTCACGAAATTCTTTTAAAAATTTACCTGCCATTTTGTTTATCCTTTTGTTCCAAATGTTCCTGCAAGGCATCAAAAACCTTGGCCAGCGTTTTACGTAAACTTTCGTCAAACGTTTCCACGGTTATATCCGCCATCGCATAAGTGTTATAACGTTCGTCAATTAATTGGGCCAGTATTTTTTTACTGTCCGTGTGTAATAATTGCGGACGCGTATCACGAAACTTGGTTCGTTTTACCAACAAATCCAAATCCGCCTTTAACCAAATGCTTATCGCCTGGGAAAGCACCTTTTTACGAATTTCTGGTGTAATAAAGGCACCCTCGCCCGTTGATAAAACCTTTGGCATCGGGGGCGTATCCAACAAACGAGAAACAACCTGTTGTTCGACACGTCTGAATTCTTTTTCCCCATACAGCGAGAAAATATCAACCACACTGCATCCGGCGGCACGTTCGATTTCCTTGTCCGAATCGACAAACGGCACGCCCAGTTTATGTGCCAACGCACGCCCGACACTGGTTTTTCCCGCCCCCATCAGTCCAACCATAACGATTGGTTTATCAAGTTTTAATTCTGTTTCTTTTTTCATACCGAATATATTAGATAAAAATCTGTCATTGGACAACAGAAAGTTTATATTTTTTTTAGTGGTTTATGGTTAGTTCCGCCTACGCCAAGGCTACGGCGAGACCTTGGGGGTGTTCCGCCATTTCTCTCTTTCATGTCATTCCGGCCGCAGAGCCGGAATCCAGGTAATAAAAAAGCCGTTTGTGCGTTTGCACAAACACATAAATACACCTGGGCCCCGGGTCAAGCCCGGGGTGACATTGTTTTTTTATGCAGGGTAATGCCTGCCCCACAAACCACTAACCACACACACTAACCATAAACAACAAACCGCCCGTTTGGGCGGTTTGTTTTAATCTTCCAAGAAACTGCGTAATTTCCTGGCACGCGTTGGATGCTTTAATTTATTCAACGCTTTTTGTTCAATCTGGCGGATACGTTCACGTGTAACACCGATATATTCACCAACCTCTTCCAATGTGCTGGTCTTGTTGGTGCTCATACCGAAACGTTGACGCAAAACGGTTTCTTCCTTGGGATCCAATTCAGATAAAATCTGGGTAACAATTTTACGCAGATTCTTTTGGGCCGCCGAAGTGAACGGATTTTTCGCCGTTTCGTCCGCAATAATTTCCATACGCGAACTGTCATCTTCGGTTCCAACGGGGGCCTCTAATGAAATCGGACGCAGATTAACCTTCATCGCCTTGTGAATCTTGTCCACCGGCAAATAAATAATCTTTGATAATTCTTCGGCGGTTGGTTGACGACCATATTGATGCATAAATTGACGCGTTGCACGTTGAATTTTATGTATGTTGTCAATCATATGAACCGGGATACGGATTGTTCGAGCCTGGTCCGCGATACTGCGTAAAATAGCCTGTTGAATCCAATTGGTCGCATATGTTGAAAACTTGTTTCCCAAACGATAATCAAATTTATCAACCGCCTTCATCAAACCGATATTACCATCCTGGACCAAATCAGAAAAATCCAGCCCTAACCCACGATTGCTGCTTTTCTTTGCGAATTTAATAACCAAACGCAAATTAGCCTCTATCATTTCACGTTTTGCACGGGCGGCCTCGGTCTGGCCACGGCGAACAAGTTCCACGACCTTTTTATATTCGGCGGTTGGTTGGCCGGTTTCCTGGGCGATTGCGGTAATATCATCCTGAATTTTTGCGATATCGGCCGCGTGTTTTTTTGCAAAATTGACCCACACTGGATTTTTGTGCTTTTGCAATTTTTTAACCCAATTGCGGTTCAATTCATTTCCAATGTATTCCGCCAAGAAATCTTCACGTTTAATTTTATTCGCCAACGCCAAACGCAATAATTTGCCCTCCAGCCCCATCAACAGTTGGTCGCGTTCCGTTAACTTTTCCAAAATTTCGGCGATACGATCATCATTCAAACGAATCTTGCTGACATTTTCAAACAAGGCCAAACGCATTTTATTATATTTGTTTTCCAAATCAGCATCCGGCTTTGACGAAGTCAACAGATTTTCCAAACGTTTCGCCTGTAACTTTTGCATACTGTTGAACGTGCGTTTAATTTTTGTAAACAAATCAACAACAGTCGGCATCAACGCCTCTTCCATTACTGGAATTGGGACACCGGATGTGCTGCGTGGAGTGTCTTCTTTCTTGACATCATCATCGTCATCCAACACATCGTCTTCGTCATCATCGTCATCTTCGGTAACGGCGGATTCTTCCAAATCATCTAAATCATCATCATCTAATTCATCAACATGTTCAACGCCCTTGGATTTCAGGGTTTCGGACAACGCCGCCAAAGATTTTTGTTCGGCTTCGCTGGAATACATCGCTTCCAGATTAATTATATAACGTAAACGAATGTCATCATCAGATAATTGTTGATACCAATCCAACATCGCCTGGATAGTCATCGGGCTTTCACACAGACCATAAATCATCAATCTGGATGCGGCCTCGATACGTTGGGCAATTGCAACCTCGCCCGCGGCGGTCAACAGTTGAACCATACCAATTTGTTTCAAATAAGATTGAACAGAATCCTGGACCCCCAACACCAAATTACCGGTCTGGCTGCGTTCCAGTTGTTTGGCATAGTATTCATAATCTTCTTCGTTAACATCAACTTGTTCCGCATCGGCATTTAATAAATTGCGATATTTTTCCGAATTTTCATCGGCATCATCATCATAGTATTTACCCGCATCCTTGGCAAAATTGTCCGTTTCCAGGATTTCCAATCCCAAATCTTGTTTAAAGAAATCTAAAACTTCCTGGTTTTCTTCTTCGGGAATTTCGTCAGCCTCGGTTGCGGCATTAAAATCCATCTGGGACAAATAGCCGTTTTCAATCGAAGACACTGCCAACTTTTGTAAGTTTTCTGGTAAAGACTCTACCAAGAGTCTTGTTGCTTCATCAAGTTTTTTGGACATCAAAAACCCTTAGTTTTTTGTTGTTGGATTATTATTTCTTTTTGTTTGCCTTGGCAATCGCATCGTGCAACGCAGATTCAGACACCAACCCCAGAACAATCGGACTTTGAATCTGAATTTCTGAATAATTTTTGTGCGTTTTATTGCGGACAGATGCAACAGTCGGATTTGTGCTGCGCATCAAACGAGCGATTTGACCATCCGACAAATCAGGATAATTCTTTAAAATCCACAAAATACCACCCAAACGATTTTGACGATGTAATTTTGGGGTATAACCAACACCCTTTTTGTTTTGGGCGTTTTGTGCGTTAACAATTGTTTCACGCAATGTCAAACGTGCCGCGGGGTCAGCCTCGCACTTTTTGATATCTTCACGGGTTAATTGACCGTTCAAAATCGGGTTTAATCCCTGAATTTTATAGGTTTCCGCATCCGCGATGTTTTTAACTTCTAATTCGTGCAATCCGCAAAATTCGGCAATTTGTTCAAATGTTAATGCGGTGTTTTCAATCAACCACAAAGCTGTGGATTTAGGCATATATGGGTAGTTCATGAACAATCCTCTTGTAACAACGTGCCTTAATATAGCATAAAACGTGCTATATTCAAGCGGTTTTTTTTATTATTTTTTATTGTTTCTTTACCAACTTGAAACCGCCCGGGGTATCCATAACCGTCCACCCGGCCGCATCAATTTGACCACGCAAAGCGTCCGCCATTGCAAAATCACGCGATTTCTTTGCATCTGCACGTTTTTGTGCCAATTCTTGGATTTCGTTTGGTGCAACTTCGGATTCAATAGCGTGCAATTTTTTCGCACGGTCCGCAAATTGCAGCCCCAGCAAATCATCAATAAAATCAATCAGTGCCAATTTTGTTGCAGGATTTACGTTTTTATCTTTTAACAAATCTTGGACAACAACGATTGATTCAGCCGTTTTCAAATTATCCGATACCGGTCCCAAGATTTTATCGTGCCAATCGTTATAAACATCTTGGTTTACCGGGGTTTTATCATCAACGGCGATTAAATCGGCAACTTTGCGAACAATGTTTTTGTAACCGGTCGCAGCCGCATCCAAAGATTCATACGAGAACTCCATTGGTTGACGATAATGCCCCAACAACAACAAATAACGATATGCCATTGGATCGTACCCTTTTTCAACCAAACCACGAACGGTGAAAAAAGAACCAGATGATTTTGCCATTTTCCCTTCTTTTAACAACAGCCACGCCCAATGCATCCAATAACCAACCCATGGCGCACCAACAACGGGTTCGGATTGTGCAATTTCATTTGAATGATGGACCTTGGCATGTTCTTGACCACCGGTATGCACATCAAAATGATTGCCCAGGTATTTCATACTCATCGCACTGCATTCCAAATGCCAGCCTGGGAAACCAACACCCCACGGGCTGTCCCATTCCATTTGACGTTTTTTATCAGTTGGTGAAAATTTCCATAACGCAAAATCGGTTATATTACGTTTACCGTTGACATCTATGCGTGCACCACCACGCAATTCATCCAAGTTTTGTCCGCCCAACACACCATAATTTGGAAACTTTGATGTGTCATAATAAATACCATCACCCGGAATTTCATAAGTTAATCCCAATTTTTCCAATTTTTGAATTAATTCTATTTGTTCAGCAATATGGTCTGTTGCACGCGGCGTATGCGTTGGCCGAATAATGTTTAACGCATCCATATCGGCCACACAATTGTTTATATATTTTTTTGCTACATCCCACACGGACATATTCTCGCGAGCCGCACCTTTTTCCATTTTATCATCACCAGTATCTTCGTCACTGGTTAAATGGCCTACGTCTGTAAAATTCATAACATGATTTACCGTGTAACCGTTCGCCAAAAACATACGTTTAAGAATATCATTATTAACAAACGCACGCATATTGCCCAAATGTTGGTCCCAATAAACGGTTGGACCGCAAGTGTACATACCAACATGTCCCGGGGTTAACGGCTTAAAATCATCCAATTTGTGTGTCAATGTATTAAATAATCTTATTTGCATAATAAAAATCCTTCGTGTTTTGTTATGATACTAGCAAGTTATGAAAAATTGTGCAACAATCAGATTGCGAAAAAAATTCGTTAACAACAACAACAAAGATTTACGAATAAAAATTTCATAGTCTCATTGTCTCACATACCGTCATACAAGTCAACAGATTTTTTTGAACAAGGCAAAAAAGACATTGAAAAAAACCCTGGTATATACTATGCTTTCGGCAAAGGATAAAATATCATGAATCACAAAAAATTATTGTGTATAACTTTGATTGTTATATTGGCTGTTGGTGGGTTTGTTTATTTGGGGTCAATCCGACAATTGGATAAAATGGTCGGGCAAATGATAATGACCGGATTTCACGGTGATGGCCTGGGCGAAAATCAAAAAGCATTTACCGCAATTGAAAAACAAATTGCAAATGGACAGGTTGGCGGGGTCATATTATTTGATGTTGATGTTTCTGGTTTAATTGCCAATGGTATGACAACAAAAGAAGCCAAGAAACACATATTTTCTTCGAACATCAAAAATGTAAACCAGGTAAAGAAATTAACAGAACATTTACAATCTATTGCACCTACACCCTTATTGATTGCAATAGATCAAGAGGGTGGCAATGTCCAACGCTTAAAACCAGAACACGGTTTCGCGTCAACCAAATCTGCAAAAGAATTGGCCAAAAGCGACATTAACGCAACATATAATACCGCATACGATTTAGGTCGTCGTTTAGCAAATTTGGGGATTAATGTCGATTTTGCCCCTTTATTAGATGTTGATGTTAATCCAAAATCACCGGCAATCGGTGCATTAAACCGCAGTTTTTCATCCAACCCAGATGTTGTAACAGCATACGGAAAAGCTTTTTCCGATGGTTTAAATGGTGCAAATGTAATAAGTTCCTTTAAACATTTTCCAGGACACGGCAGTGCAACCAACGACACACACGCAGGACTTACCGATATAACAAACACATACCAGGATTATGAATTATACCCATGGCAGAACTTACTAAAAGATACCTCTCCGTGTTCAACGGTTATGGTTGCCCATGTTATTAACAATAATTTTGATGTATTACCTGCATCTTTATCCGCCAAAACTATTCAGATGATACGCGATATGGGATTCAAAGGAGTTATTGTTTCTGATGATATGGATATGGGTGCAATTGTCAATTCCTATGGTCGTGATAAAGCCATTGAAATGGCAATAAACGCAGGAAATGACATCTTGGTGTTCGGCAACAACTTAAGTTTTGATAAAAATCGTGGCGAACAAGTTCACAGGACCATTGTTAAATTGGTTCATCAAGGAAAGATAAAAAAATCTCGAATCCGGGAATCATACAAACGTATAATGCAAATGAAAAAGTGTATACAACAAAATAATCACAACCAAAACTAACCACCAATGGTTAGTTTTCGTTTTCCCGCGCCCGGGGATGACAACGCTCGTAGATATTCATAACCTCGGCCATATTTACCTTGGTATATAATTGGGTTGTGGATAACGATGAATGTCCCAATAATTCTTGCAGACTGCGTAAATCTGCACCATCCGACAGCAACGCCGTTGCAAAAGTATGACGTAACGCATGCGGTGTTACATAATCCGGCAATTGTAAATAATTACGCAGATTTTCAATAACCTTTTCCGCCATACGTGCCGACATAGGCAATCCACGCACACTGCGAAACAATTTATCATCCGATGCGTTTCCAAACGGACGGATATCGATATATTTTTTTATCGCACTATTAACCGCCGGCAACACAGGGACCATACGTTCCTTGTTGCCTTTACCAACAATACGCAAAACCTCGGGGGCGGCCGCAACATCGGCGTTGGTTAATGATAACGCTTCGGATATACGCAGTCCACAACCAAACAACAACGTAACCAACGCCCAATCACGTGCCGCAATCCACGGTTCTTTGTCATCTATATTTTTGATTGCTTCGTGCATATCACCAACATCTTCGGGTGTAATCGCCTTGGATAATGTTTTTGGAACCTTTGGTGAAGAAATCAACCCAACCGCATCATTTTTTACACCATGATATTTTGCAATATATTTGAAAAATCCACGCACCGAAGACATCGCCCGTGCCGTAGATTTAAACGACAGCCCACGTTTTTGTCTGTCCGCCAGCCACGAACGAAACATCAGTGTATCGATACCCGCCAAATCACGAACGAAAATATCAGCATTGTTAAGGCGTGCCATAAACGACACAAAATCATTTATATCCATTTCATATGCCAACCCTGTATGAGATGAATACTGTTTGGTTTTAATAAGGTATTCAATAAATTCGTTAATGATTTCCTGCATATTATTACCTGATTTCAAATTGGGCCGAAACATTGACGGTAACTTCGGTATCTTTACCAACCAATGCACCCCCCGCATACGCATCCGCACTTTCCATAACTGCGGCCTTGGCCATTCTGAAATTTGCGGTCGGACGAACATCGTATGTTCCACCAATACCGTATGACACAGACAACATTTTACCCACACGGCGTTTATCACCCATAGCCAACTTCTTTGCACGAGTACGGGCGTTTTCAACAGCGGTTTCCAAACAAGAATCTAACGCAACCCCCATTTTTTCACCACTGGTAAACATACGTAAATTTGTAACAAACAAATCGGTCCGCCCCGCAAATTGTGTCAAAACGTTTTCAATAGTTTCAATGTTTGATGCCGATACATCCAATGCTATTGTCGTCTCGTATCCAATAAATTCAGATTTTTGTTTTGCGTGATTCCATTCGGTTTTTTCATACGAATTAAATTCACTGGTTTGAACCTTGACATCCTGGGTTTTCAAAAATTCGTTTATTTCTGCGGCTTGGGCACTGGCCAAACGCATAGATTTTGCGGCACTTTTATCGGTTACACTGATACGCAGTGTTATCGCCGTTCTGTCCTTTGGGACCGACAATTGACATTCCCCAACAACCGATATTGTATCAGGCACCGAAAACCGATTTATACCGAACAACACCAACCCAAAAGCACAAATAATTGTTGCAACAAAAATTTTTGTTTTTTTATCCATTTTTCTCTCCATTTTAATTTTTTATTATCCCAACATAGCCTTCATAATTTTGGCTATTTTTTTGTCTGCAATTTTGCGAGCAATTTCCGCACCATGTGCCAACGCAGCATCAATTTCATCACGATGCGTCATCAGATACTCATAGCGTTCGCGTTTTTTTGCCAAAACTGAATCCAGTTTTTCAAACAAAATCGTCTTGGCGGTTCCATACCCCATACCGCCGGCACGAAACATTTCGGCGAACCGGACGACCTCGTCATCAGTTGCGAAATGACGATAAATCTGGAATATCGTGGATTCTTCGGGGTCCTTGGATTCTTCGGGGGTTTTGCTGTCGGTTATGATACGCATAATCTTCTTTTTAAGTTCAGATTGTGGTGCCATCAACGCGATTTCGTTATCATAAGATTTACTCATTTTTCTGCCATCTAACCCCGGCAAGACACCGGCATTTGGCAAAATACGAACATCCGGTAATTTGAACATATTTCCATATATCGCATTAAAATGCCCGGCAATATCGCGTGCAAATTCCACATGCTGTTTTTGATCCGCACCGACCGGCACAATGTCCGTGTCATACAACAAAATATCAGCCGCCATTAAAATAGGATATGTATATAACCCCATATTTACACCGGCATCCGCATCAACCCCCGCCGCGGTATTTTTATCAACCATCGCCTTGTAGGAATGGGCACGATCCATCAGACCCTTTGGTGTAACGTTCATCAATAATTCGGTCAATTTATAAACCGCATCAATATCAGATTGCCGAAACAACAAAACATTATCCATATTGAAACCCAACGACATTATCACCGCCGCAGCCCTGTAAGTGTTTTCACGCACAACCCCAGCATCACGAACAGCATTCAACGCGTGTAAATCGGCGATAAACACAATCATCTTGTTATCCTGGGACAAATCACAGGCCTGTTTTATTGCACCAATATAATTACCAAAGTGCAATTCACCGGTCGGTTTCACACCCGTCAAATACAATTTTCCATCAGACATAATTTCCTACCTTTATTTTTTTACAATTATAGTATGTTTATAAAAACGATGTAAAGAAAAATCCGCCATATTCGGCGGATTTTCCTTTCCTGTTTGTGAATTTATTATCTTGAATAGAATTCGACAACCAATTCTGGGAACATCTGAACCGGATATGGAACATCCGCAAATGCCGGAACACGTGTGAATGTCGCAACGAAATTCGCACTGTCCACATTGATATAATCCGGCCAATTACGTTCGCCTGATTCCAATGCCAAAACAACCAACGGCATCTGTTTTGCTTTTTCGCCAACGGTGATAACATCGCCAGGTTTTACCTGATAAGAAGCGATTTTAACACGTTTGCCATTGACATAAATATGACCGTGGCTGATTAATTGACGAGACGAGAACACGGTTGGTGCGAATTTTGCACGATAAACAACCGCATCCAAACGGCATTCCAACAAACCAATCAAGTTTTCTGGTGTGTCGCCCTTCATATTGTCTGCTTCCAAATAATATGCACGGAATTTCTTTTCGCCGATATTGCCGTAATACCCCTTCAAGGTCTGTTTTGCACGCATCTGTTTTGCGTAATCGGTCATATTTCCACCACGGGAAGTTGGACCATGTTGACCCGGTTTATATTTACGTTTGTTAAACGGAGATTTCGCCTGACCCCACAAATTTACGCCCAAACTGCGTCCGATTTTCAATTTGCGAGTGTTGCGTTTTGCACCTGCTCTTGCCATTTTATAATCCTTTTGGTTTTTTAATTGTGCCGAACATTTAACAGGAACCTTATCACAAACGGGACCAAAACGCACCGTTGCTTAATCAGTCCTGAATTACTCAGCGACCGCCATTATATTAACATTATTTCGAAAAATCAAGTCTTTTTCTGGATTTCAAAAGGAAATCTGTCTTGGCGATTTAGTTTTTATACAATGTTAACATATTTTACAACAAACAAAAGGAGATTAAAATGCACGAAATTCTTGAAACTATGTGCCAAAAATGCACAAATACGCCACTTATTGGCGAACCAGCACCCGAATTCGGGGCCATAACCACACACGGATATATTGAATTTCCAAAAGATTATCGTGGCAAATGGGTTGTTTTGTTTTCGCATCCGGGCGATTTTACACCCGTTTGCACAACTGAATTTATGACGTTTCAATCGATGATGGAAGAGTTTCGCGCCATAAACACGGAACTGGTCGGTCTGTCGGTTGATTCTGTGGCATCGCATCTGGGATGGATTCAGGCAATAAAAAATGAAATATCTTTCCAGGGATGGCAAGGTATGGAAATAACATTCCCGATAATCGCGGACAGCGGTATGAAAATTGCCGGTCTTTACGGTATGATTCATCCTGACGCATCGAACACATCCACCATTCGTTCGGTGTTTATAATTGACCCACGTGGTATTATTCGTGCAACATTGTATTATCCAATGTCTGTTGGGCGTAACATTACCGAAATCAAACGTATTTTAATCGCACTGCAAACCGGCGATGCGTTCCAGGTTGTAACACCAGCCGAATGGATTCCGGGCGAAGATGTTATTACAATTCCACCACGAACAACGTTTGAAATAAAAAACAGCAAAAAGAATAAATCGGAAAATAAAAACGCATGGTTTATGAATTTCAAACATATCAGTCCTGAAATGATTTTGGAAAAAATAACTAATCAAAAATTATTATCCAAACCAACCAAAACCCGAAATTCAAAACGCAAAAAGAAATAGAAAAGGCGGTCAATCGACCGCCATAATTTTATTAAAACACCAATGGCCAATCGCGAATGTCATCAGGCACAGATTCAGATTCCGGATGCCACTGATACTCTTCCATAATAACACGTTTATCACGCGTAAATTTGACCCTTTCGGATTTTAATGCCTTGTATTGTTGGTCGCGAAAAGGTTCGCCACATAACGAGCCATCTTTGAACACAACACGATGCCACGGCAGATGCCAACTTTTTTGATTATTTGATGCATATCCAACAAATCGTGCCATACGCGGCCGACCCAAAATACGTGCAATTTGACCAAATGTCGCCACACGTCCCGATGGGATACGTTCCACAATATCATAAACGTTGTCGTAAAAACTCTTCATAACAATTATTTATTGTTGGATTCGACTTTTTTTATCTTCATACTTGCGGCGACAAACATTATATGACTGGTCAAAGCACTGGTAAATTCGTTTTGCACGTGCTTGCACCACAAATCATACCCATCATCAAATTTTATGTAAAAAGGTATTTCCTTGACCAGTTTTTCATATACATTTGACAATTTGTATCCAAAATTCGTATCTATTAACGGCCCGTTATTTTTACGATATTGTTCATACGATGTTACCCGTGCATAAACATCATCTAACCAATCAAGATATGTCATATACGAATGTGATGTGTCGCTCATATTTTTCCCTTGTTTTTGTCTTGGCACTGTAACATCAAAAAAACAAATATCAACAAAAAATGGGGCCACACACCCCATTTTTATCGCCGTCCACTATTGCGTGATTTTGCCTTTTTTGCCGTATCGTTTTGAATCACGGGCGGTGTTAAAATATATTGTTGTTCTTCTTCGAACCGTTTTTTTTCTGAATTTTTAAACATCGCAATCCTTTGAGACCTGTGAATCAAACGATAAAGCCCGGCATACACCGTACTTGCACCCGATAAATCACCACTTTTATTTGCACCTTCCAGTGTTTTAAACAATACATTATACAAATGTTCATATTTTTTCATTTGCACCGTGTATTCTTCGGGGGCGATTTCACCATTCTTATATGCCGTCAACAATCCACCAACATCTTTATAACGTTGCTCTAATAACAACGAATGAATAACATCGTATCTTGATGCGGTTGGTATTTTTTTAATTTCCAAATAAGGTCTTAATTTTTCGGATATGAATTTAGCCTCGTCTGGTGACAAAACCCCTTCGTTTACCATACGTCTGATACGCCCTTGCAACATATCGGCGACAAAAGCGATTGAAACGCCTTCCGGGGTCACAATGTCATTACAATTGTTAAAGAAAACTATCAGTGAGTTTTTTTCATCCTGTAATTTCGACAATTCTTGGGGATTTTTTGTTTCCTTGATTTGTTCATCCAACTTGTTCAACATATCATCCCTGATATACCCCCCCACAGGAATTCGCCAATCCTTTTTTGTCCAAACTTCAAAAGGAAATCTTTCAGCAATGAAATTTTTTATCAATAAATGATTATTTTCCTTTTCCGCAACAATTTTGCCAATACTGTCCAAACTGACCGATAACTCGCCCAAACGTTTTTGTTTTTCTTCATCAGTCATATTTGAAACATATTCCATTTTTTCTTCATCGGTCATATCAGAAAACTCTTGTGCATTGGCGGTTTTGTGTCCACCGACCAACGATGCAGTTACCAAACCAACCCCAGCAAGGAACTTTCTGATTTTCGATTTTACGTTTTGTGTTTTTTCTAGCATATTTCGTCCTTTTGCTATGTCCCATAAATTATAGCACACTTTATAAAAAAACACAAAAAAGAAAAAACGTCAAACAAAATTTAACAAAAAAAGAACCGCCAATGGCGGTTCCCGGTAACAAAAAACGTTTTATTAAATACTGTCGGCATTGACCCAACGACCGTTTTTCAACAATCCTGGTGCCATACCTTCGTTGCTGCGAAGTGCATCAATCACACCGCGGGCCTTGGCCGCATCCAAGTTAACGATACGAACCTTGAACATATCACCTTCTTTGATAACAACCGCATCGCCATACTTTTTCATTTTTTGGACTAATGCGTTTGCACTGTCTTCGGCATAGAACGCCGCAACCTGGACACTGTAATCCCCAGATGCCGCAACCGGTGCCGGTTCAACAGTTTCCACCGTTTTAACTTCTTCTTCGACAACAACTGGTTGTTGTTGTGCGATACCCAATGTGGCATTTTTAACCGCCATTGTCTGGTCGCTTAAAACTTGAACCTGGACCTTGGCCTGGTTTGTCAGACCGATGCGTGCCGCCGCCGCCGGCGACAAGTCCATAATACGTGTATTTACAAACGGTCCACGGTTGTTAACACGAACAACAACAGATTGACCATTTTCCAAATTAGTTACACGTGCAATTGTCGGTAACGGTAATGTTTTGCTGGTGGCGACCATTTGACCAATATCAAATGTTTCACCGTTGCTGGTCTTGGTACCATTCAATTCCGCTGGAACAATTCCCGCGACACCCGTTTGATTATAATTGAAATCTTCGGTCGGAACATATTGAACATCTTCGACCTTATATGCGGCACCAATATAGTAACGCGGTGCCGGTGCCAACAAATAAGTATCATTCAAAGACTGGTTTTCAGTAACCAATGTTTCTTCACCGAAACCATCAGAACCGTAACCAGCACTGGTTGTTGTGGTGTCTGTACACCCAGCCAACAGAGCGGTCAATGCCGCCAAAGAAATTAATTTTTTCATCAGGGACTCCTTACATTCTCACGAGTCCATTTTAACATATAAAAAAGTATCTTTCAACTTTATTTTGATTATATTTTTTTATTTAAAACAAATGCGGTTGGTAAATATATAATGCCAAACAACGCAATCGCAGCCCCCAGGCTTAAAATGCTGTTTATTGGAACAAACCATAAACCAACACCCATTATACCAGCCAACGCCGCGAAACAAACCGATGCACGTATTGTTTTTGAATCGATTTTAACCAACCCACGTTTACGACACGCACGTCCCAACAGATAGTTTTTAACATAACCACTTATAACCACGCCGATTGGTATCGCCAAATATCCAACAAAATGGAACAACGACACGTAAATCACCGATGCAACCCCCAATGAAATCATACTGGTTTTTACCGGTGTTTTAACATCCTGGCTGGCATACAGGGTTTTGCTGTAAATCTGGCTGACCAACATTGCGGGTAATACAAAAACCTGAATCATTATGGCGATTGCAACCGCGTGTGTCGATTCGGCCGTCCATGCACCATATTCAAACAAATACTTGATTATCGGTTCCGCCAACACAAACAACCCCGCCACACAAGGGAAAATCAACATTAACGATTGACGCATCGAAGAGTTTTGCTGAACATAAACACTGCGCATATTTT
>JAFSST010000067.1 GCA_017450905.1 Alphaproteobacteria bacterium | reverse complement strand
CCTATTCGCGCGCGGGGGGGGGTAGAATTAATGTTGTTTGATAAGCGCGTGCGTTTCAAAAATTGTGGTAATCAACCAAGTTTTGGTGTTGGTTATTATTGCCGCGGAATCTTACCAGAAAAAATCGTATGGGAGTCGTTGGGTGAATGATTGGTAGTTATAGGCAGTTTGCCCAGTATATGGGATTTACAAAGTCATATGTGGGGACCCTTAAACAAAAGGGACGGTTGGTCTTTGTTGGGGATAAAATTGACTTTGAAAAATCCAAGGCAAAGATTGCGAAAACCGCGGATATAACCCGTCATAATGTTTTGGACAAGGTGGCCGAAAAAGAAAAAGCGGCGCCCGCGCCAAAAACGCCCAAAACACCCAAAACACAAAAACCGAAAAAACAAAAAACGGATGCGCCCGCGCCTGAAACCAATTTGGATGACATTGATTTGTATGGGGATGACAAACAAAAATTCAACCGGTCAAAAGCCGAATATCAAGAATTACAGGCGAAATTAAAGCGGATTGAATACGAAAAAGCAATGCGGACATTGGGCAGTTTGGATCAAATACAAAAAGTCGGGTATGAAATCGGCAAGATTATCAAAACCCGCATGGCAACATTTGCCATTCGTGCCGCACCGGTTGTGACACACGAAACATCGGAAAAAGCAAATCGCGAATATCTGATGCGGGAAATTGAAAACGTTATCGCGGAAATCCGCGATGAATTGGAACAAACAAAGGGGGAATAAATGCGTTGGTGGTTTTTAAGGGAATTAGAACAAGATAGGCAACGAAAATTAAAATGTCGGATTGGGTTACACGTCTATAAATGGTCGTGGCGGCATTTGCGCCGCGAATGTATTTATTGCGGAAAAAAGAAAGGGAAATAAAAAATGTTTGAAAAACCGATTATATGTACAACGGCAAGATGGCAAAGAAAGGCATGGACAGAAAACGGTTTGATGTGTTTAAGAACATGCGCCAGTGCGCAAAATCTTAAAATGACAGAAGCAGTGGGGGAAAAAGAAAGGGGGGGCCAAATAACAGTTTGGGGGCGTACAAAAAACAAAGGAGTGGGACAATGATATTTTGTTCAGAAATTGATTTTTGCTTTTTATAAACAAACCCGCCCCCACCAAGATTGAAAAACAACAAAATGAAAAGACGGAAAATTGATTTTACACAGATTGACGACGATACATTGCGGATAATGTATATGTGGGCGAATAATGCCATAATTTGTGGCACCGCCCAGCAGACGAAACGCATTACGGCAATTATAACTGAATTCCAAAGACGGGGGTTATAAAGATGGTAAAACCGGCACCCTTAACATTAACAGCACAAAAAACCATATTTTCACAGGGGGGTGCCGGTCTTACCATTGAAAAAATTATTGAAAAATATGACGGGGTAATTCGTAAAACGATCGCGGGCCGGTGTGACAGTGATGTATTTGAAGACAGATACCAAGATACAATTTTGAATATTATGAAATATCTGGATACCATCAACGCCCACCCGAACCCGATGGCATACATTATAACCGTTGCGAAACATTGCGCCAGACCGAATAACAAAGCGAACCGCAAAATGATAACATACGGCGGTTGGACAAATGATGATGGCGAAGACAACACGGAAGAATGGTTGTTGGAAGACGACACCCACAACCCCGAAAAAGTTTTGGAAAGGCGCGCCGAATTAAAACAACGCAAACGCGCGGAAGATTGGGCAACAATAAATGCAAAATTACAAAAACCACCACGTCTGCACAATCGTCCCGTTCATATCAAAAAAATGGATTCGTCCGTTTTTTACCATAATGACGCCAGACAACCAATACGGGATGCAACACGGAACCTGAAAGAATTATTAAAAAGCGTCAATATGTCCTTGAAAGATTGTGGTTATAACTTTCGAAAAACAATGGGGTTATTCAATTATTCTTATAGTCGTACCATGTTTAATGCGTTGGTAGTTCAACCGGCGTTATCACAAAACCGTTATTTAAAACAAATCAAAACAACCAAAAGGGTCAAAGATGAAAAACGAAAAAGAAAACAACTTGGCGGAATTAAATGTCCATATGTTTGAACAATTACGTCGGTTAAATGATAAAAACCTGACCAAGGAACAGATGGAATCGGAAATAGAACGCACCAAAGGCGTATGTTTGTTGGCAAGTCAAATCATCAGCAATGCTAACCTTGCCCTGAAAGCCCACGTGGTAAAATCGGGCGTCGGCGTGCCACCAATGTTATTGACAGACGATACGGAGATGGACGATGGTCAAATTTAGATACACCGATGAAATGAAAGATTGGTTGCGGGCGCATAGCAAGGGTGTGCCGTATGACAAATTGGCGGCCAAGTTTAATCGTCGGTTTGGGTTATCTAAAACCGCGCGACAGATTCAGTCGGCATGCCATGACCATGGGGCGCATAATGGTGTGTATATTATCAATCATCCGTGCCATAAATGCCACTGGCGGCCGGTTGGCGCAACCCGTATTGACAAAGATGGATATGTACGAATAAAAACCAAAGAACCATGTTATTGGAAATTGGCGCATATACACGAGTGGGAAAAACATCACGGCAAATTTAATAAAAACAAATACATAATAATGTTTATTGATGGTGACAGAACTAATTGGCATATTGATAATTTACGTAAATATGAAAGGCGTATAATTGGGGCGATGAACCGGTGGCATTTGATGCCAGAATTACGGACCCCCGAAATGTTTGATGCCGCGGTGTTGTTAGCCAAGTCAAAAATAGCCATAAACGATGCAACGTTTAGAACAGGAAAACACGCAACGCGCACATCGGCGGCGGCAAGTGTTTCTTATCGCAGTCGTAGCAAAGACCCAAAATATTTGGAAAAACGGCGTAAATATGCCCGTGAAACAGCCCGAAAACGCCGTGCAGAAAATCGCGAATTGTATAACCAAAAACAAAGGGATTATCGTGCAAGAAAATCTGGTAAAATCTAAACAGCGCGTAAAGCAACACGGCGAAGTATTTACACCCAAGTGGGTGGTGAATGATATGTTGGACCTGTTGCCGGCAGAGAGTTTTTCCAACCTGGACGCGACATTTTTAGAACCCGCGGCGGGAAACGGTAATTTTGTGGTTGAGATTTTACGGCGGAAATTAGCCCATTGTAAAAACCAAGACGACATATTGCGGGCGGTTAAATCCATTT
>JAFSST010000066.1 GCA_017450905.1 Alphaproteobacteria bacterium | reverse complement strand
GACTTTTTATCTTATCGTTTGGTTTTACCGAACGATATGCTTGAAGAGAACGTTAAAAGTTGATATAATCGCGATGTTCGTTGAGTTTGATTCTGGTGATTATAGAGCGGGAGCCACCCTCTGTTCCATTCCGAACCAGACAGGGAAACCCCGTATCGCCGATGGTACTTTGGCTTAAGCCACGGAAGAGTAGGTCGTCGCCAGAATCAAACTCAATCAGTGACATAGGAACCGATACAATACTTGGCCGCCGATATGGCGGTTTTTTGGTCGTTTGTTATTTATTCATAGATAATGGAGAAAATGATGAAAGTATTATTTGGAAAAAATAAAACATTTTTGGTTTCATATAACCCGGATATGGTGGCTTTTGTTGAAACCAAGGGCGACAAAAAAACAACAGTGTTTTATCCATCGATTGATAAAATGCCGTTGTCTGTTCGTGCAAGTTACGCTTCACGTGCAAAACGTTGTTCAAGATAAAAATATCCCCGCAATTTGCGGGGTATTTTTTTGCAAAAATTATTCTTTGTGATATAATCAAAGCATGGAAAAACAGATACAGGCCATTTTAGATAAATTACATAAAATGTTGCAAAATGCGGTTGGACCAAACAATCGTATGGATTATATGCGTGAAATAGGCGTTTCTGGCCTGGATTGGCATTTTTCATTAAATGCGGACGATATTATAAAAAATAAAATCCCTAAAAGGGTTATAGGATGCACAGGCGTTGCAAAAGTTTTTTGTAAATTGGCAAATGAAATAGGGCTTGAATGTTGGGTGGTTTGTTCGGCAAATAATCAGCAACGAGAAGCAGCCAAAGCGAATAAACGTGGCAAAGAACCGATAATTAGTGGTCATCAAATCATGGCTGTTAAGATAAATGGCGAATTGAAAATGTTTGATCCAGGACGGTCAGAATTGAAATTTTTGCCTGATAAAGCCGAAGTTGGTGGAATAATAAACTTTCGTTTTCCGGATATGCCGGACCCTTATTTAATTGCTGCTATAATGACCCCAAACGAGTTCTTTAAAATAGACAGTTATTTCAAGTTGCGTAATGTATATGCCAGTGGTGATATGAATAATCCTGAATTTGTAATCGCAAGAAGTAATAACACCGTAAATTAGTTTTAACCCAGGGGGTTAATCCGTGCCTGCGGGCGGTTTTTTGTTGCTTTTTTTCATAAATTGCGGTAAAAGTGGGGCACATAAAACAAAAAAAGAGAAACAAAATGAAAACGCAGGTTATAAACACACCGGATAAAACTTTTATACTTACGTCCAACAGCGTTGGTATAGGTATGAGCGTAACGGTTATTGACTTCAAAGATGGAAACCCGTCATCTAAACTCTATGAAAGTTTTTCTGATATGCCTGCGGAACTTCGTGCCGAATTAACACTGGCCCAGGCGGCTAAGCGTGCGGTCAGGGTGTTCGATGTGAATAAATATCAGCATTAATTTTTTGTATGTTTTTGTTACATACTCTTGACAATTGTGGTTGTCATAGGCTAGGATTTGCGGCTTTCGTAAAAAACAAAAAGAGGTAAAAGGAAATGGAAGTAGAAACATACGCATCACAGGATAATTATTTTGTTAAATACGGTCGTGCCATCAAGGTTACAAGTCGTAACAATTTGGCGGTTCGGGAATTCAGCAATTATTTAAAGATGCCAAAATTTTTAATGTTTGATTTTATCAAGGCGCGTGCAATGCGTAAATTCAAATAAAATTTATCCCACAATACGTGGGATTTTTTATTTGACCTGTGCTTATATTTTTTCCTAAGATATAAATGGTTAATGATACAACAGCGGATTGGAAATGCAGAAACCAACGTCAGATGTCAATCGTCTGAAAAAATTATTAAGGCATTACAAACGTGAAAAATTCCAAAAAGATTTGGATGGCTGTTGTATAGAGTGCGATGGTATTGTGATACAAAATACTGTCCAGAAAATATCCGGGATTCACAGGGTGAAATATCTGGTTTGGATTGATGGTCGGCCGATTGTTATGAATGACAGACTTTCCGACCGTGTTCGCAATATGTTCAATGATGTGTATTATTATTCACCTGATACCACTTCGTGGCGGGAAAAACTGGGGTTTGGTTTGGCGTATTTGGCGGTGTGCGGTGTGGTTGTTGCCGTAACGATGTTTGCCGCGATGGCGAACAAGTCTGATGTAAAGGAAAATTCGTGTATTGTTTCCGATATGCCGCAATCGCATACATCTGGTGCGGCATTAAATGCACTTCGTGCCAATCGTTCCAGATAAATAAATTGCGATTGTGTTCGATATCAATTGATTTTCTGCGAACGGAATTACAAGAATGCAAGGAACAGATGGTTAGAAACTGTAATTCACGCCCAGTCCGAAAAAGTTAAACCCATAATTCGGTTCCGTGAAATCACCATTAGAAAAGTGTAATGTAAAAAGTTCGCCACGCCATTTTTTGCCGATATTTTTACCAATAAAAAACTTTTCACCGAAAAACAATCGACTGGCCACCCAACGGTCGCGATTATCACGATAATATGGACCGATGCCACCGCCGATATAAAACCCGTTCCAATTTACCAATGCGATATCCCATGATATTCCGCCACCAAAAAACGATAATCCATGACACGATTCATAGGCGATGTTTTGCACGATGTTAAAGTTTATTCGTGCCGGCAATCGGAAAATTTCTGATGGTTGACTGTATTGTGCCATAACCATTGTCATGGGTGATATATCCCACAATGATGGATTAACCAGTTTGAATAATGTTCCCTTGTCCGTTCCCTGGGCGACATACAGTGTTACAGAATTTTTAGCATTTGGTGCAAACATTGGGTTTGCATTTGCCCCAATTGTTAATAATGCCAACGGTAAAACAGTGTAAATTTTTCTCATAACATACTGATTATATTCGAATGATATTTTTAATCAATAAAAGATTGACGAGATGGTTGAAAAATTTCTATCATTAAGGCAAATGAACAACAAAAAGGGGAAAAATATGAAAAAGATTTTTACACTTGGATTAATGCTGACAACTGTTACAACGGCGGCAAATGCCGGATTGTTGGAAAAGTTTGGGTTGGTAAAATCTGAACCAAAAACATTGGAAGAAGCCTGTGATAAATCGGAAATTACGGCGGTGTGTCCAGATATGATTTTGGGTTCGCAAACAATGGTTGGTTGTTTGTCAGAAAACGTTTCGAATTTGTCGAAAAAGTGTGCAAAATTCGTTACAAAAAAAGTGGCAGAAAACAAGGATCAGGTTGTCGAAACTGTAACAAATACAACCGAAAATGTTAAAACAAAAATTTCCGAAACCAAGGCCCAGCAAAAGGCCGCCAGTGCGGAAAAAAAGGCCGAGTTGAAAAAACAAAAAGCAGAATTGAAAAAGGCTGTGGCTGAAACCAAGGCGGCGGCCAAGCAAACAGGCGAGAGTTTAAAAGAAACAGGTAATGTTGTTTTCTAATTTAATTGCCCGCCGTGGGGCGGGTTTTCTTGTTTACACGGGGCATTAAAAGTGTTATAATGCAAAAGAATATAGGTATATCCATAAAACGGATTATATCGGGAAAACAGCAGATTTCGGGCAATTGCCGAATATGCAGGAGAGTCAAATGAAAAAACGTTCTGTTGGAAATGTTTGTAAAAATGCACTGGGGACAGTATTTCTGTTGGCGGGTGCGTTCTTTGTGTGTTCTACGCTTTTATCTATGCGTTCCGTTTTGGCGGATCCGATTGCACCGGTTCAGGTCGCATCCCAGGCGGCCGGCATTCAATCATCGCCACGTGCAAACAATCGGACAAATCCACGTGCAAATGCCACGGTGTCCAAGGGTGCAACACGGCAAACAACCAATGCTGCAAATAAACGGACGGTCGTATCACGTAATATTTCACCACGTGTAAATTCGACCGCGGCAACAACGCCGGCACGCAGTGTTGTTGCACGAACAACAAATCGGACTGGGGCGACACGTATGACGGCAACGCGTAATGTTCGGGCACGTGCGACCGGTGCGAATTCGGCACGCGTATCGTTGTCTGGTGATGCCATCCGTGGCAGCAAGGGAACCAGTGGTTCATATTACACATATCTGTCGGGAAAATTGTATTCGGGGAATTATTCGAACATTATTGATGCATCGACTGGTTTGATTTCGGCTGATGCATACAGTAACTGTTTGGAATCCTATTATACATGTATGGATGAAATTTGTACCGCACGTAATGCGGCACAACGCCGTTGTGCGTGTGCTGGTCGTGTAACGGCTTTTGCGGCGGCGGAAAATGCGTTGGAATCCGCAAACGAAGAATTGATTAAGGTTTCGGGTCAATTGGCATTATTGATTGCCAACAAGGGCAAGGATGTCAGTGCGGCGTTCACATTAACCGATGCCGAAAAGGTTATGAATTGTGCATCTTGGCGTGAAGCCAGCCAAAATGGCAAGGCATCAGATGAAGATTTTGGCGATTGGTGTGCGAACCATGGCGAATTTGACACCGATGCTTGTTCAAAAACAACTGCCCCAGCGTATTGTAAGTCTACGAACAACGGAAACTTGTTTGATGTAAGCGATCTTGACGGTTCTGGTTCCGATATTTTGGCATCTTTGGCATCGTGGGCGGACCAGGTCAAGGAAACAACCGATACTTTGTTGGTTAACGATAATGATACATTGGCCGGTTTGATTTCCGAATTAACCGGCGTGGTCAGTGGGGTTACCGGAACAAATGGTGTTTTAAATGCCGATGAAATCGAAGATAAATTGGCAAAGAAATGGGGGTATGATTTGTTTGCCTATGCCCATAACGAGGTTTGCACACGTGTTCTGGATTCGTGCTTTAACGGTATTTACGAGGCCTGTGGTAATCCGCCATCGGGTGGCCGTTGTGCTAATGGTGCATCGTCATCATGCCCATATAATTACAACAGCCATATAACTGTTTCGTCCACGGGTGATGTTGAGTTACTGGAACGTGGCAACATCGGTACGAATTCAAGTGCCGCCTGTTTTGGATATACAACCACGTCATCTAACACTTCGTCTGACCCATACAGTGCGTTGCGTGGTCCAGTTGCCGATGCTCGCCGCAGCGTGATACAAAAATATCTGTTGGATGCAAATGCGGATTGTGATTTGTATGGCGAACAATTGAAAACAGCCGCCCAGAAAATCACATATCAAAAGGTTGCTGCACAACAAGCATTACAGAAAAAACGCCTGGAATTCTATACCGAAGAACAAGACCAGATTTTGTCTGATGCGATTGCGGCCGGAACGAATTTCAACGAATGTATCAGCGAATTGATGGATTGCTATGAAACCCAGGCAACCGCGAACCCAAGTTGGTCCAATTCGCGTGTAAAAACATACTGTGCCCAGATTGCAAATGCACCGCATTGTTACCAGGATATGATTTGCAATCCGTCCACCGCACAATTCAAGGCGATTATCGATGTTGCGGACCGCAACGATTGCACATGGAATGCCAGTGATGCCAAGGTTAATACTTGCCGTAATGTCGTAACGTTGAATGAAATTTTGAATCGTGCAACCCAAAACACGTGTGACCCTTCGACAACAACAGGATGTCGTGATTCGGCCAATATACGTGAAAAGTGTTTGCAAGATGCGTTGGGTTGTGAACACAACAATGATGATGGGTGTATCAGGGGTTGGTCGCGTGAATAAACAAAACCGGGTTAATCCCGGTTTTTTAGTGGTTAGTGGTTAGTAAATCGTCACCCCGATGAAAATCGGGGTCTCGGTCGGCTTTGTCGCGGTTCCATCCCCTTCTTTTCCAAAGAAGGGGTGGTGGGTAGCACCCGCCGGGGTAGTTTGATGCCGGGTCGTTGTTGTGGATTAGTCTCAGGCGGTAACGCAGAGATACCGGCTTTCGCCGGTATGACGTTTCACAACCCACTAACCACTGCTTGCATAATTTTTTATGCAAAACACTTGACTTTTGATAAAAAAAGCATATCATTTGCATAAACTTTTAAACAAAAGTTAAAAAACAAGAACAAAAATCCATAGGAAAAGTAATATGAGCGATTTTGCAATCTTTCAAACCGGTGGCAAACAATATCGTGTCCAAGCCGGTGATATTATCAAGGTTGAAAAACTGGATGCAACGGGCGATGTTACATTTGACCATGTTTTGATGATTGGCGACCGTATCGGAACACCGACCATCGATGGGGCCAAGGTTGTTGCAACCGTCCTGGAACAAAAGCGCAGCGACAAGGTTTTGGTGTTCAAGAAAAAACGCCGTCATAACTATCGCCGCACAGCGGGGCATCGTCAGTTTATCACTGTGTTAAAAATCAAAGAAATCAAAGGTTAATTTCTGGTCATTCATAATCAGAAAAAGTCAGAAATTAAAGGAGTCGAATTATGGCACATAAGAAAGGTGGTGGAAGTACTACGAACGGACGCGATTCTGCGGGACGTAGACTTGGTATTAAAAAGTCTGGTGGTTCCAAGGTTATCCCAGGGAATATCATCATTCGTCAACGTGGAACAGCGGTTCATCCGGGTAAAAACGTTGGTATGGGCAAGGATCACACATTGTTCGCGAAAATTGCCGGTATCGTTACGTTTAAACGTGGTTTCCGTGACAGAAAAACTGTTTCGGTTATTCCAGAATCAGAAGCCAAATAATCATTCGGGGTTGCGGATTCGCAACCCTGATTTTTTTTTGTTTTTTATCTTTTTTATATTACCGGCTTGTGATATAATTAATCCAAAGGAAATGAGAAAGGTTACATTCAGTATCTTGACCTTGTTGTGTGTAACGCCCGTGTTGGCGGCTGGGAATGTATCGCGTTTGTTGCCGGGCGAATCCCAAAAAAATTCATCTGATGTTGTTTCGCGGACCGCACCAGTTGTGTCTGATACGGCATCTGAAACATCTGGGCGTGCGGGGCGTTTGGTTGGTGAACGTGGTGGGACCGACAAAAACACCGAACGAACGGCGGTTACGCGTTCAATTGTTCGCGGCACTGTGTCCAGTGGTGTGAAAAAAAACGATGCGGCAACAACAACGCGTTCGGTAAATCGTGCAAATGCGGTTACGCGTTCTTTGACGGTCAGTGATACGGCACGCAGTAATGTTGAATCTGCCGCACGCAACGTAGGACGCAGTCCACGGACTGATGCCGCCAGTATAAACAATAATCCGGCGGTGCGGCGTATGGGCTTGACGTTACGTCCATCCACGGCCGAGGTTGGTGGTCGTGCGATTATTGGTGATACTGGTTTGCAAACCGGTTCGAATATAGCGTCCGAGATTCGTAATGTTCAATCGCGTGCATCGGTTGCAACAAAAAAATTGGATGCCCAGGCGATTGCTGATGCCCGTGACCAGATTGAATAAGAGGCGGAATTAAATCTGTCGTGCCAGGAAATGTATAACAACTGTATGGACCAGTTCTGTGCGGTGGTTGATGCGAATCAAAAGCGTTGTTCGTGTTCGGCAAATCTGTCCAAATATAACAAGGTCGAAGCGGCCGTCAAAGAGGCTAATGCCAAATTGAACGAGGTTGCACAAAACATTCGTTACGTTGGTTTGTCTGCGGACGAAATATCGGCGATTTTATCCGCGACCGAGGCCGAAGAGGCTCTGTCTAACACCACGGACAAGACCGAGAGTCGCAATATGTTGGCCCAGATTGAAAAAATGATAAAGGACCCGTCTGTGTCTGCGTCTTCGTATGATACGGATGCGTATGGTATGTTGGATATAGATTTAGATTTTTCATCCAGTGATGTATCGGATTTGTTTAATTTGGATTTTCTGGGTGGTAATTCGGCCAAGAGTTTTTCAAACCTGCGGGGCAGCGATTTATACAGTGCCGCAAAAAAGCGTTGCGATACGGTGTTGAAACAATGTAAAAACGCTGGTGCGACCGAAAATCAAATTACCGGTAATTATGATTTAGCAATCGACAAGGATTGTTTGGCGTATGAAAACGGCCTGAATAAAATGAACGAAACGTTGGTGTCAAATGTTCGCAGTGCAAATCGAATGTTGCAAAAGGCCCGATTGGCGGTGTTGCAAAATCAAAACACGTATGATGCACGTGAATGTATTGGTGCGTTGGAAACATGTATGACTGATGATATGGTGTGTGGAACCGATTATGTAAAATGTTTGGACCCGACCAAGAAATACATTGATGAAAATGGAAATGTTGTTTTGGGTCAAAACATAAATAAAATTCAAAAATTTATGAGTGAGTATAACAATGCAAATATCGATTTTTCCGCCGCGTCCAACACACAAATAAGTGATGCCGCTTGTGGGACTGATGGGAAATGCGTTGTTAAATACTTGTTGGATAAAATCGGAACGGGTCAGAAAGTATCAGATGGTGGGTTGTGCCGCCCGGTATTGGACAAGTGCCGGACATATACATACGATGACAAGGCAAAATATAAACCATATAACGAGGTTGTTCAAAACTTTATCCAACGTGCGATGGTTAATATCAAGGCGGGTCAATATCGCATTGTTTCGGATTATGCCTCGACATGTTTGAATGATTTGGCTGATTGCTATAATCAACAGGTTACCCAATTGAATTCATGGACAACATCCGCGAACCAGACGGACGTTTATAATGTTGTTCGTGGGGCGTGCCGAAACGTTGCATTAACCTGTGCATACGCGGTGTTTGCTAATGATTCAGAATCTTGTCCGACTTCTGATTCTTCTTCTAATACTACTAATAATAATGAAAGTGCAGAAACAACATGTTTAAGAAACATTTCTATTATGTTTGACCCTACTGTGTCTTGTCCTGCTAACAGTTATTATGTCGGTAACAGTCAAGGGGAAGTTGGTAACTATCAATGTATTTGTAATAATGGATATGTCGCGGTGAATGGTCGCAACGAATGTCAAGAATGTGCCACATTCTTTTCTTGGTCTGATCAAAATGATTATGTTTGCAGACAGAATAATAGTGATAATCGCCAGCAAACTACGGGTGGCAGTGGCAATAATCGTGCGGCAACTGTTCAAAATTCCCGTGCGTTGACCCTTTCGCCAACAATGACACTTGCACAATTAAATGCTTTTCCTACTATTATAGGGCAGTGGCAATTTCCATTACTCTATATATGTACAGCAAACTATTCCAGGTTGGATATTACGGATACCAACAATGACAGATTTTCTGGGAAGTGCACCTGTCCAACAACGTTGCAGTGGGACAGAATGACAAACACATGTGCATCTGCTTCGACAAATTAGTTCAGACGACTAGTGTTGTTGGATATATCAGTGCGATTAACTTCTGATGATAATTCTGTCGTTGATTCTTCGGCAGAACCAAAACTGGGATTTAGCGGGATATAAGTAAAACTACAACTGTTGTTTGCCCTGTTCCAAGACTGACCAGTAGTAGTACACCCGCTACAATTTGTGTAATAACGATTTGCATCGGTGCTGGCATCATAGGTGAGCGAATTAAGCGTTAAACCGTCTGGACATTGTTCGCATGCTGTTCTGTTTCTCACCGCGACATATCCATTATTACAAATACATTGATAGTTACCAACTTCCCCTTGACTGTTACCGACATAATAACTGTTAGCAGGACAAGACACAGTAGGGTCAAACATAATAGAAATG
>JAFSST010000065.1 GCA_017450905.1 Alphaproteobacteria bacterium | reverse complement strand
CATTGGAAGAATTGTTGGAATCTATGACCCCATTACAGGAAGATGTTCAACCAGAACCAATAAAATCGGAATCAGTCGAAACAGGGTCGCAGACAGATGAGATAGACATCACATTGGAAAACTTGGCCAGCGAATTTGCAGAAAAAGAAGATAAAATAGTTCCTCAAAAGAAAAATTCAGAACGCGGAAAGATTGGAAAATTGAAAAACATTTTGCCGTTCAAGAAAATGAAACGCGATGATTCCAGTTTGATGGGGGATTTGTTCGGTTGGGCCGGTGTCGCGGCAAACGATGATGATTTTTCAATGTCTGGATTTTTTACAAACGCAAAGTAAAAGATAAAACATTTGAATGCACTTGAACAATCTTTGGTGTTATTAAAAGAGGCGGGTTTTAACGTCATTGGTGCAGACAGCGATTATTTATATATAGAAGACACTGGTTGTATTCTACGCAGTTTCGAAAATTTTACAGAATACGCGATGATTGTAATCTGGTTTATAACTGGTGCGTTGCTGATTGGTTGGGCGTTTGCCTTGATACGCGGTGTGAAAAATGATATAAACAACAATATAAAAAAATTGTTGGTGATTTTTATGATATTGTCGGCAATTAAACCGGCGATAAATATCGTTTTTGGTCGTGATTTATTCGCAATGGGATGTAAAACGGTCAATGTTTCGTTGGCAGATGTTAATACATTATTGGAACAAAGAGAGGCGACTTTTGGTGCAAATTCATCGCTGTATGAAAATATAGAAATTTTTGATTCTGGGGCCCCAGAAGGCGAAGCCCCAGATATAAATCGGGCGAACGAAATAATTCAATCGTTACAAGATTTAGGAAATTGGATGCCGGATGGTGGTGGTGTCCAGATGTCGCAAACATCATCGAATATGATGAGTTTTAGCGGTCCGGTGGCAAACAGTATTGTTTCAACATCCGGGGGCGAAATAATTTATTCATATCCTGATGGTTCGCGTTACAAACATACCGGTGGGGCACTTTGTTGGCGATTGAACAACCCTGGGGCGATGACATTTACCCCCTTTACAAAAAGTCATGGTGCGATTGCATCGTATAACGGAAAATTTGCAATTTTCCCAAGTCCCGAAGTTGGACGGGCGGCATTGGTTGCATTATTGAAAACGAACAGGTATCAAAACTTGACTATCGCCAAGGCAATGGAACGTTATGCACCGTGGGCTGACAGTAATAATCCGCGTGTATATGCCCAGACACTTGCCAGTGCCATAGGGGTATCTGTTGAAACCAGGTTGAGTAATATGACAGATTTGCAATTACAGCGTATGGCCGAAGGTATCGCACGTGTCGAAGGCTATACCAAACAAGGAACACGAGAAAAAATACAATAAACATAAAAAGGGCTTGTTATGAACAAAAGTAATGCAAAGTGGATATTTTTGGGGTTGTTTGCAGTTATCGTTTTCATTATGATGTTCTGGGTTTTGTCATCAGATAAAAAAACACAAGAAAAACCAACCGAAACGGTTGTTGTTCGTGAATATCCGGCTGATGTGCAAATGGAAAGTGTCGAATCTGGCCTGGAGTTTAGCGATGGGTTGCAAAATCCAGATTCGGTAAAACGTTTTGAACCGGATGAATTTGGGGCGGGAACGGTCGAAATTGCCGAATACGTTGTTGATATAAACAATGATGGTAAGCCTGACAAAATAACACGAACACGCCAAAATTCTGAATCAGCACATTTTACATACATATATAAAATCCAGATGGATATAGATGGCAATTTGGTTGACGTTACACCAAATGGGTTTCAAACAATCGAAGGGGCTGAATGTGCGATACAAAAATTAAAGTTTTCTTTCAGACCGGATTTTTCGGTAACGGTTATATCCAGACCACTTGGTGAAACGTGGGATACGCCAACGATGTCGATAAAAACTGTTTATACATTGTGGGGAAATCGTATCCACGCCGCATCACGAACCGAAGATAAAATAATTTGTGATGTTTCGGAATTATTTGAAGAACGGTGAGCTGGACATAGAATATAAAATACCACCAGATACAATATAATGATTATCCAGAATTATATCCACGTTTTTTAATAACGTGCGAATTTCGTTTGTTATTTCGATATCCTGGGATGAAAAAGATGTATTGTTTTTGGGATGGTTGTGAACCAATACCACAAATTTAGATTGCAATTCTAATGCACGTCTGACAATTTCGCGTGGATGAACCGCCGTCCAATCCAGTGTGCCGATGCTGTGCGTTTCGTCCAACAGTAATTGTCGATTTACATCCATATATAAAACGTGCATTTCTTCAATATGCTTTGACCCCAGCATCAATTTGCAATAGTTATCAAATAACGTTTGATTATGGAATACCGGGGTGGATGACATGGCTGATTTATATCCGTCCAACATAATTTTTTGAATAGCCTTGATAAATATAGCGGTGCTTTGTCCCATACCAGGGACAGACATTAATTCGCCGATGGATGCACCAAGTATTTGAAATGTGCCGCCAAATTTTTTGTATAACATTCGGGACAGTGGACGAACGTCCTTGCGTGGGATTGCATAACTTAACAACAATTCCATAATTTCATACTTCGCCAATTTGTCATCAAGAAAATTTTGACGCAGTCTCTCACGGTGTCCCGCACACAATAATAAGTCTTGTGACTTCTCGCTCATTATCTCAGACCGTTTTTTCCGTGAATATGGTAACGCCATCCTCGGTTATGCCAAGTGTGTGTTCCCACTGGGCCGATAATCCGCCATCAACGGTGCGTGCCGTCCAACCATCGGCATCGATTTTGCATTCGGGGCGGCCAGTGTTTATCATTGGTTCAATCGTAAACACCAACCCAGGAACCATTTTAACCTTGTCCCACATTTTGTCATAAAAGTGATAAATTTGTGGATCATCGTGCATAACCTTGCCGATGCCATGCCCAACAAAATCACGTGAAATCGAAAAGCCGTGTGGTTTAACAACCGCTTCGATTGTTTTGCCAATTTCTGATAACGGAACGCCCGGCCCACAAACGGCGATTGCGGCGTTAAGTGCATCTTGGCATGTTTGGACCAATTCGCGTGCACGCGGGGATACGTTGCCAATCATAAACATACGTGATGAATCACCGTGAAAACCCTTGTATTCGGCGGTTAAATCAACATTAACAATATCGCCATCTTTTAATATAACGTCATCGCTGGGGATTCCGTGAACAATCACATCATTCACAGATGTACAGATGCTTTTTGGATATCCTTGGTATCCCAAATCGGACGAGCGGGCACCGTTTTCATGTAGAAATTCCGCAACCATACGGTCAATTTCCCCGGTTGATATCCCAGCCTTGATATATGGGGTGATGTGGTCAAAACAGCGGGCAACCAAATCACCGACCACGCGTAACCGTTTAAAATCCTTTGGTGCGTATACAGAAGCAAGCATTTTTAATTCCTTCGTTTGATTGACATTTTATATGTTTTCAAAACAAGTTTCAGTGCGAAATCACGTAACAAAATCTCGGCCGGCATTCCGGTTGTGCGTAACTGTGATTCCAGTTCATTAAGGCGAACCAAAACCGCACTTATTTCAGATTCAGACCATATTTTTGTCGCAAGTTTGAATTTATCAGCAACCTTCCAAAACAGACGTGGTAATTGCCCATCAACAACCGCGGTCAATAATGATTTAAAATGTTTGTCCAACATACGGACCAACATATTGGGTTCGGCATTATCATACAGCAAACGGTCCAACGCCAACATTGTTTGGGATAAATGTCCCGCGGTTAATGAATACAGAAAGTCATCAACATTTGATGCACCCGTATCCGGTAAACATTTTTCAACATCGTCTAAATCAATCGTTTTTTTGTCGTCCACATAAAGTGCTATTTTCGCCAGAAAACCACGCGTGATTCCACGGTCCCCACCCAAATGTGAAATCATATAATTCATCGCATCAGGTGATATTTGTTTTATGTTTGCAACCGTAAACAATTCGTTACGAATCAACGATTCAAGCGTTTTTGCATCATCCGTATAACATGCAATTGCCGCAATGTTTGAACCATTTTCAAACAGTGTTCGTAATGAACCGCCCGAACGCAAATCGCCCGCCGTGATGATAACCATTGCACCCAAACCGGGGTGTTCGATTAATTCCTTGATTAGTTTTGTATCAGAATCATCGGCGTTGGAAAAGACAATCATTTTTTGACCACCGAACATTGATGGCGTGCAGGCCTCGGCAAACAAGAATTCCTGTTTATCATTCAATTCGTTTGAATCAATGATAAAAATGTTATCTTTCTCGATACCCAATATATCAGCGGATTTATCGGTCAATTCATCAATTTGACCCGCATCAGGCCCGTATATCAATATGGCTTTGACGGTCGAAAGTCCCTTGGTAAAATCAGATTCTTTCCATTTCATTTTTCTGATACCGTTTGTTCGTGTTCTGCAACCTCGGCAATGGCACGGGTTCCGATTTTTTCGGCCAAAACATTTATAGTATTTGATACCGCATTATTATATGACGCATTGGCCGCAACCAAATAGCGGACAAATGTGTATGATTCAGATGCTGTTTCGGTTCCGGTTGAAATAACGTTGTCGTGGTATGTTAACACATAATTGGCACGTATGACTATTTCCTGCCATGTGGCGGCACCGGTCGGTTCAAGGGCCTTGTATTTTGTTTCGGGGCTGTTTAATGTTACCCTTAATGTATATGGGGCGTTTTCAGATTTTTGCCCGCCAAATCTTGAATTTAATGCATTACGCAATTCGATTCCGTTTATGCCACTGCCTTCGATAACTGGGACATAAATGTCGGTTTTGTTTTCAGAAAACATCGGGGTAAAACCGCATCCAAACAAAGTGAAAATAATCAGATATTTTTTCATTTTAATCACCCAGATATTTAAATAAAATTTGTTTTCTTGTTGCAATTCATTCTTATATTACCTAGACTTTTATTAAATCGCAAGAGGGAATAATGAATATTTTTCTTATAATGTTAGTATCGTTGTTTATGGCCGGTTATTATATGTTTTTCGGTCCAAATACGCGTGTTCACGAACAGGAAACGGAATACGCGGTTGCGTTGTCTGATTTGCGGTCGGTTGCCGAATGTGCGATGGCGGTGCATAACGCCCAGATAAATGGTTATGTGTTTGATGACGTATGTGTCGACCAGAATCAAATTAAAAGCGATTTTGTTTGTTTAGATGCGAATTTGAAACCCCTTTCGTGCGAGGTTGTTCGTGGCCGCAAGCCTGATTTCAGTTTCATTATTACAACGACCGGCGTGTTAAATCCGTCTGATTATAACGAGATGATGGAAATTTTAGAAAAAGATTTTTCCGGGGCAGGAACGTTCGGAATTTTCCAGGATGGAATAATTCTGTCGGCGGGAACAAGTGTCAAACGCCAGGTCCCCGATGCAATTCGTCAGAAAATGGAAATGCAGGATGGGCAGTTGGTTTATATAACTCAATACGATGTCCCGGACACGGAAACAGAATTTACCGAACCTGGGGCTGATGATATTGTTTGTCCAATGGGAACGTCAAAAACATATCGGTTCGGACGATGGCAATGTAGCGGTAATAATATGAAGGTCGGATGCGGGGGCGATATGATATGGGATTCTGGATTGATGCAGTGTATCCCCGATGAATCACGTAAACCATTGTGTGGTTCAAAACAAACGGCCGTTATGGTGGACGAAGTTTGGGAATGTGTAAATCCATTTGGTGAACGAAAATGTCCGTCCGGGTTTGTGGCACGATTAAATTATGATTCGTTGGAATGGGAATGTGTCGAAGAGCCATCTGCGACCAAAACCGAAAGCAAATGCAATTTGTTATCAAAACGCCCGGTCAGGGGACGTTCGGGGGCAACCGTTCGTGTTTCGTCTACTTCGTGTACAGATTGTGAAAAAATGATTGTTGATGAAAATACGTGCAGTGCGATTTGTGTCCCGGACCCTGAAAAACTTTCATCACCACGGTGTTATCCTGGTAACGTAAATGAATGCAGTGGTTCTTCGCGTGCGATTTATTTTGGCTTTCCAGACACGGAATATATTTCTAATGTGCCGAATGTTGCCAACGTTAATGTTCCATTGGATTCGCATCATTCACAAAACAGAAAATTTAATTGTTTGGATTGTGGGGTTGGAACGGTCAATATATTAAAAAGTGTTTACCCGTATGTCGCGGTATGTAGCGGTGGTCGCCAATAAAAAACCGCCCAAACGGGCGGTTTTTTATTCGGACATTTTAAACGCACCGGCCAATAACATTTCTTTGACAATGTGATGCTTGATTTTCTTTGCTGATGTTTGTGGTAACTCGTCTTCGGTGATGGCGAAATGATTTACCCATTTATATGGTGCGATTTTTAAATTGGACGTTTTGACCAATATCAATACCTGGGTCAAAGTTGTGCCGGGCTTTACCTGGAACACGGCAAAAGGAACAATTTTATCTTTTATGGTATGTTCAAATACCGCCGCCGCCAAAATGTCATCATTTTGCAGATACAGGTCTTCCAGTTCGTCCGGGTAAACGTTTTTACCGCTGTCCAAAACGATAACTTGTTTTTTGCGTCCCTTGACCGTCAGGCGGCCATGTTTATCCAAAAAACCAATGTCGCCTGTTTTATACCACCCATCTTCGAATGCGGCCGCGTTTGCATCAGGATTATTGATATATCCCGGCATAACCAGGTTCCCGCGAACCCAAATTTCGCCAATACCGATTTTGTCGGGGGCGTGAATTTTTATCTCGCCGTTATCTAATGGGCCTGCATAGTGTATGGAACCATCGGGCATTTTAAACGAAAAATTAAAATTCGCCGGTCCTGTTGTTTCGGTCAAACCATAACAATCGCCAACAACAAACCCCAGGTTTTCATAAAACCTTCGAATCGATGGTTTAAGTGTTGCACCCGCCGAAACCAACACACGTGTGTTACCACCAAATATATCGTGCACGGGTTTAGTTACACGGCGAACCAACCACCCCAGACCAATTGCACGTAAAACCTTACGCAGGGCGATTACAACGCGCATAATTGTATAAACGTGTCGTTCGCGTGCCGATTGAATAATTTTTTTATAGAAAGTTTCCCAAATTCGTGGAACCGCCGGAATAACTTCGGGACGATATTGTTGAAAATCTTTTAAAAATTCACGTGGATTCAAAATCGGTTGCAGTAATAATTTGGAATTCAAAACCAATGGAACAATTATGTTTATTACCACGCCATAAATATGATACAACGGTAAAAAACCATAAAATGTATAATCAGGATGAATAACCACACGATAAAACTGGGCCCCGTTTGCCAATGACAGCAAATTGTTGTGCGTTATTCCAACTATCTTTGGATTGCCCGTTGACCCAGATGTAAAAGACAGCATCGCAACCTCGTCACGGATGCAATCAGCGGCGACAAATTCCTTCTCGTCCGCGTCATCAATCGATTCGATATCAAACATTTGGGGGCCGTTTTCCAAAAAATATGATTTTTGGGCCAACGCCAATTTGCAATTCGTTTGTTGCATCATATTCAGATGCTCGCTTTTTGATAACCCGGTGTCCAACATCAAAACACGTGCACCCTGGGATATTATGGCGAAATACGATTTTATAAATTCAGGCGTGTTCCCCGACAGCAGTGCAACCGTATCGCCACGTTTGATGTTAAAACGCCGGGCCAGTAATACCGCACGTTTCTTTACGGCCTTTAATAAATCGGCATAAGTTTCGTTTTGACGAACAAAAAATATGCGATTTTTGTTTTCGCTGCACGCACGTTGCAACATTTCATATACGTTTTTTAAATCTTGTAATAACATTTTGTTGTCTTTTTTGTTGTTAACCGGTGTGATTATAATCCTTTTATTTGTATAAAAACAACTTAAAACGTTCGTGGGACGCACAATAAAAGAATCGGAAACGGGTGTCTAATAAACTGGATTTACGCGTTATTTTTATAAATTTTCTATATGTTGGGGTGTTTTTGCGATTCGGATACTATATTTTGTGCTTTTTTATGAGATTCGAATCGTGATTTTGGTGTTTTTTTATTCAGGTTTTGACACAAATTATGATTTGGTGTTTGATTCGGATTAAGAGTTATTTCCTGAACGCCACGGAAATAGGGCGTTTATAAAAGTAAAGCAAAAAAATAAAAAAATATGTTTTTTATGTGTTGAGAGAGAATCGTAAAAACTATATATTGTTATAAAACTAGCGAACGAACCACAATATCTTGTGTTTTTTAATAAAATTGGAGTTTGTCATGTCTGAAACACAGAAAAACGAGAATATTCAAATTACACCCGCTTTTGTATGTAATGTGATGGCTGTCCAGAAACGGACAGGGGAAACGGTTCCTTTTGATGCAAGAAAGATTTTTGATGCAATAAAAAAGGCCGTCAGTGTCACAACCGAGATTTCAGATGAAAAAATTGTCGATATTACAAAAGATATTTTGGCCGAATTAGATAAATCTTTTCATGGAAAAACCCCAACTGTCGAAGATATACAAGATATAGTTGTTAAAAAGTTAATGGATGCCAAGGCATATAAAACAGCCGAGGCATATATTATTTATCGTAATAAACGTTCGGAAATTCGGACCGCCTATGTTGATGCAATCGATATTATCGAAGGTTATGTCGGTGGTTCAAATTGGCGTATCAAAGAAAATGCCAACGTTGGGTATTCGATTGGTGGTTTGATTTTGCGAACCAGCGAACGTGTTACGGCGGAATACTGGTTGAGTTTATATCCACGTGAAGTTGCCGAGGCCCATAAAAACGCATCGTTACATATTCATGATTTGGGATGGTTGACCGGGTATTGTGCCGGATGGTCTTTGCGTGAATTGTTATACGAAGGATTTAATGGTGTTACCGGGTATTTACAATGTGAACCCGCACGTCATATGGCGACCGCTGTATCGCACATGGTGAATTTCTTGGGGACGTTACAAAATGAATTTGCAGGTGCCCAGGCGTTTTCATCGGTTGATACATATTTGGCACCGTATGTCAGAATCGATAATATGTCGTATGCTGATGTTAAAAACGCGATGCAGACATTGGTGTTTAATTGTGCTGTGCCGTGCCGTTGGGGAACGCAAACGCCATTTATCAATTTTACATTTGATTGGACTTGCCCCGAAGATTTAAAAAATCAACGTCCGTTTATTGGTGGAAAACAGGTTGATTTTACATACGGTGATTTGCAGGCCGAAATGGATATGATTAACAAGGCTTTCTTGGAAGTTATGACCGAAGGCGATGCACATGGTCGTCCGTTTACTTTCCCAATTCCAACATATAACATTACAAAAGATTTTCCATGGAACCATCCAAATGTAAGACCTTTGTTTGATTTGGCGGCAAAATACGGGATTCCGAATTTCCAAAACTTTTTGAATTCTGATTTGAATCCAACGGATGTTCGTTCGATGTGTTGCCGTCTGCGTTTGGATGTGCGTGAATTGTTGAAACGTGGTGGTGGATTGTTCGGTTCGGCGGAAAAAACGGGTTCTATTGGTGTGGTTACAATTAATTTGGCTCGTTTAGGGTATGTTCACAAAGGCGACCGCGAAGGTTTATTCCGTGAATTAGAACGTTTGTTGAAATTGGGACGTGATTCATTGGAAATCAAGCGTAAGATTATTTCTAAAAATATGGAAAACGGTTTGTATCCGTTTACAAGACGTTATCTGGGCAATTGGAATCATCACTTTTCGACCATTGGTGTAAATGGGGCAAACGAAATGGTTTTGAATTTTACCAATGGCAAAGATAATATCGCAACACCATTTGGTAAAAAATTGGTTTTGGATGTAATGGATTTTATCCGCGAACATTTGGCACAATTCCAGGAACAAACCGGAAATATGTATAATCTGGAGGCTACACCTGCCGAAGGTTGTGCGTATCGTTTTGCAAAAACAGATGTGAAAAATTTCCCGGATATTATTACCGCCGGAACCAAGGATGCACCGTATTATACAAATTCGACACAGTTACCGGTGAACTTTACCGATGACCCATTTGTCGCATTGGAACACCAGGAAGAATTACAACGTAAATACACTGGCGGAACAATGTTGCATCTGTATATGGGTGAACCGGTATCCAGTGGGGAAGCAGCCCAGAAAATTATTCGGACGATATTCGAAAATTACAAGATTCCATATATGACTTTGACACCGACATTTTCAATATGTCCAAAGCATGGTTATATACCGGGTCGGCACGAGTTTTGTCCAAAGTGCGATGCAGAATTAGGTTTAACCGATACTGATGCGTCAAACGATAAATAAGTTATAAAATAACAAAATAAAAAACAAGGAAGGAGAAAAAATGATGAACAACAGCCAAAGAACAAAATGCGAAGTATTTTCACGCAGCATGGGGTATATCAGACCCGTCAGCAATTTTAATGTTGGCAAGTTTTCAGAATTTTGCGAGAGAAAAACCTTTACCGAAGAAAACAGTTTAACCACCGGTGAACGCCATACAGAATTGTTAAAGAAAGTAGCGTAAAAGATGAACAGTATTCAGATTGGCGGATTGGTATCTTTTACCACAATAGATTATCCTGGGAAATTGGCCGCGGTATTGTTCTTGGTTGGTTGCCCGTTTCATTGTGAGTATTGTTCCAACCGCCATCTGATTGAAACAGGAGCGGGTGAATACGACCCTGAAAAAGTTTTTGATTGGTTGAAATCCCGTGTTGGAAAATTGGAAGCGGTGGTGTTTTCCGGTGGCGAAGCACTGTTGCACGAAACGGCACTTTATGATTATATGCGGCGGGTGCGTGATTTAGGGTTTTCAATTGGTTTGCATACAAATGGTTTCTATCCAAATCGTTTGTCCAAGGCCGCAGATTTAATAGATTGGATTGGTCTGGATTACAAGGCGACCAAGGCGAATTATGAAAAGTTGACTGGTGTTAATATCGCATACGACCAAATGATTCAAAGTTTAGATGTGTGGAAGAAAACTGGTAAACCGTGCGAGGTTCGGGTTACCTGTGATCCGCGATTTGTATCGGTTGATGACTTGGTTGCAATCGCACACGATGTCGCATCACGCGGTATCAAAGATTTTGCGGTGCAACGTTATGTTCCACATTTCGAAGATGAAAAAAATCGCACCAGTGCCGCGGCACGAAATGCTTTTTTTGAAAACGATTCTGTCCGTGGGGAAATAAATTCCTTATTTGAAAATGTAATCTGGCGGGAATAGAAAACCGCCCGGGTGGGCGGTGTTTTTATATCAATTTTCCCATTGCTACTGCGGTGTCGCTCATACGATTTGAAAAGCCCCATTCGTTATCATACCATGCCGTTACGTGGACCAATTTGTCGTCCAGAACGCGTGTTTGGGTTGCATCAAATATCGAACTGTGTGCATCGTGGGTGAAATCAATCGAAACCAATGGTTTTTCATTGTATCCAAATGTTACAGATTCCGCATCGTGCATTGCCCGGTTGATTTTTTCAACAGTTGCAGATTTTTTAAGGTTCACAACCAATTCCACCACCGATACATCCGGTGTCGGAACACGTATCGCGATACCGTCCAATTTGCCCGCCAATTTTGGTAAAACCAAACCAATGGCCTTGGCCGCACCGGTGCTGGTTGGAATCATAGACAATGCGGCGGCACGTGCACGGCGGAAATCTTTGTGATTTTTATCCAATAATTGTTGGTCGCCGGTGTATGCGTGGACGGTCGTCATCCATCCTGATTCAATTCCAAACTTTTTATCCAAAACACTAACAACTGGTGCCAAACAATTTGTTGTGCACGATGCGTTGGATACGATTAAATCTTTTTTGGTCAGTGTTTTTTCATTTACGCCATAAACAATTGTTTTATCGGCCCCCGCAGACGGTGCAGATACCAAAACGCGTTTCGCACCACAATCAATATGGACACGTGCTTTATCGGCCGAGGTGAAAATGCCGGTACATTCCATAACGACATCCACGCCCATTTTGCCCCATGGTAATTTAGCCGGGTCCCGTTCCGATATACATTTGATTTTGTGTTTGCCAACGATGATGTATTCGCCATCTAATTTAACGTCCATATTCAATTTTCCATGAACAGAATCATACTGTAACAAATATGCGTTTTGTTCGGCCGGTGCCAAATCGTTTATCGCGACAAATTCAATATCCTTGCGTCCAGATTCCAATGCGGCACGCAACACCAAACGGCCAATACGACCAAATCCATTAATAGCAACCTTGATTTTTGACATTTTTTATCCCTTTCCTTTTGTTTCGTTTGATTTATTTTAGCATTTGAGTATGTAAAATCCAAATTGATTTTTTGCTGTTATTGGATATAATCGTCAATATGATGGCAAGGCAAGCGTATATTATTACTGGTCCAACCGCATCGGGTAAATCGGATGTGGCACACGAATTGGCAAAAAAAATCAATGGCACAATAATAAATTGTGACAGTGTTCAGATTTATCGCGGTATTGAAAATATCTCGGCCAGCCCATTCGCAGAACGTGATTTGACCGATGACATAGATGGTATCCCATACAGACTGTTTTCGTTTCTGGATTTGTCCGAACAAATAAGCGTTGCGGATTATATTAAATTGGCCAAACGCGAATATGATGCGGCAATTGCATCCGGACGGATTCCGATTTTTGTTGGCGGAACCGGATTTTATATAAACGGAATTGTTAATGGTATCGCGGAAATTCCGAATGTCAGTCCCGAAAACAGGTCGCGTGCACGTGAATTGGTGGCACGTGATTTAGATGCGGCACGTGCGATGGTGCCTGATTGTTCGGCAACCGACCCACAACGTGTATCGCGTGCACTAGAGGTTTTGTTGGAAACCGGAAAATCTATCGTTTGGTGGCAGGGACAACCCCGCGCAGGGGCAATTGTTCCAACACCGTTCAAAGTTTTGATAAATCCGCCATTGGATGTGTTGCACAAACGAATTGCGTCCCGTATTCCAAAAATGATATCTGGGGGTGCGATGGACGAAGCACGGTATGTAATCGAAAATAATTTTGATGTTCGGCGTGCAATTGGTGCCGCCCAGATTTGTGCGTTATTGCGTGGTGAAAAAAATGACCAGGATGCAATAAACGATTGGATAATAAAAACCAATCAATATGCAAAACGGCAAAGAACATGGTTTAAAACACAGTTCAATGCCGATTTGATAATTGACCACATACCAAACGTGGACGATTTAGATTTGATATTAAAATCTTAACGAATAGTATTTTTTTTATACTTACGGAATAACAATTCTTGTTTTGCTTCGTATTCCATAATACAGCCGTTATATAATGCGAATAAACCATATTTTGTGGCACGAACGACACAGGTTTTGCGTATCCCGCGTATGGCGGTTGCAATTTCGTTTGCACGCCGTTTGGTGTCTTGCTTCATTTGGTTTATTTCGTTTTGTTCGTTGTAATACATTTGTATTCCTTTATTTGCGAACGTTATCATCAGGGCGTGCTAGTTCGCGTTTTTTGCGATTGATTTCACGCATAGTTTTTGCCAACGGAGAAAGTTTTTGTTTTTTATTTTTGTTCTTTTTCTCTGCGGCCTTTTTTGCTTTTTCTTCACGTTCTTGTTTTCTTAATGTCTGTAATGCATCCAGAACACGTGAATTAACGTTTTTATCAAAATCATCCCAATCGCTATATGAAATAACAACACGTTTTTTCTTGATAACAATTTCCTGGCGAACACGACCACAACCTGTTAAACGGACGTTATTTGCAAACAAAGGATAATTGATTGTAATCGCATTTTTCAGCGGACGACCCGTCAACGCATTTGTTGCATTTACGATTTGTTTTATAACACCTGTTTCATCAAGGTATGTGTTCAATTCGTTTGTAACGTATTTTTTTGCCTTGTCATTGTTGTATTGAAATGTATCTGATTTTTCAACATAAGAAGACAAGAAGTTCGACATAAAATCAACCAACCGAGCCGTGAAATCAGGTGTGTAATTTTTAATGATTCTTAAAAAAACCTTGGTTTGAAATATCAATTCGTCTTTCAAATGAGGTGTATAACCATAATTTAATTTCCATGTGTTTTTGTTTTCTTCACGTGTTACCAATGTTTGGTTATAGTTTGTGTAAATGAAATCATTGATAAATTCAATGTATTGTTGTTTTACTTTGTTAAGTACTTTATGTCTGGTCATATCAAACTCCATTTGAATATGTTAGTAAAAATCTGTGTGCAAAAATAACACGTTCTTTTATTTTGTCAAGAAAAAATTAAGAAAAAAATGCCAAAAGTGTTATTTTTGGCATTTTTCGGCGTATTTCCACATAACTGTGGGCCCAAGGTCGGTTAACCGCATTTTTCGGCGGAATTTGAATATGCCAAAGAAATCACGGGAAATGCTGCTGAAAGACGCATATTCCCAATCGATAATGCCGACAATATCCATTGTTTTTGGGTTTACGATTATATTGCTGCACATATCGCCATGGGTCAGTCCGATTTCCGTATCGGCGTTTTGTGGGCGTAAATCGTTCAGTTCCGGGTATTCTGCGTTGAACATTATCCATATTATATCGGTTATCTGATTGGCGATTTTTTCACGGTTTTCCAATATGCGTTTTAATGGTATGTCAACCAACACCCGGCCGGGTATAAGTTGTGTTTTATATACCATATATCCATCGATGTTTAATATGTCAATGTGTGGGACCGCAACGGGTAATATCGGTGCAACGGCATCGGTTATACGTTTTTCCCGTTCAAATTTCATTTGGGAATCTGATTCCCGGTTGTGTTTACGAATTTTGAAAACCGTATTGTCAACGATAAACGCCAAACTGCCGCCGCCCTTGGCCAGACGAAATTTCCCCCAACGCAATCCAGGGAATGATTTTTTTAATGCGTGCAATTTGTTGCCATAATCAAAACATTTTTCCGTTCGCCACCACCGCCGCAGCCCAGGGAACGGAATAAAATAAGATAAAAACCATAAAAAATTAAAAAAAATTCGCCACATAAATAAACCTTTTGGTTCGAAACAAATAGTATTGAAAAAAAAGAAAAAAACAAGTATTTTATGAATATGTTTAAATCAGGGACTGTTGTAAAAGGTTTAATTCCAAATGTGGCAAATTCCGGATACGATTATCGTTTGACCGATAATGCCGATATTGGCACGTTCGTTCGTTGTACTGTTATGGCACGTCCGTATATCGGTGTAGTTTATGGCATTGGGGACAGCGGTTTACCCCCGGAAAAAATAAAAAATGTTTTAGGGGTTTTGAAATCAGGATTGAGTGTCCAAGATTTACAATGGGTTCAAAAGATGTCTGAATGGACATTGATGTCGCCTGGTGCGGTTTTAAGGTTGATATTAAATGTGCCTGATGCCTTTTCACAACCTCGTTTTGAACAATTGTATTGTTTAAATCCGGATGTGGGTGATATAAAAATTACTGAAAAACGCCAAATGATAATTGATGCGTTTAATATGAATGATAACGAGCCGATGTCGGTGTCGGATATTCAAAATATATCCAGGGTTGGTGCCGGGGTGGTAAAAACAATGATTGCAAAAAATGTTTTGTTGCCGACCCAGGTGCGAACCAAAGAAAAATCTTGGAAATACGATTATGCAGATTGTGGCGATGTTAAATTAAATCCTGAACAGCGTGCCGCCGCAGATGCGATTGGGTGTGATATTGATACGGGGGGATTTTCGGTAACTTTGTTGGACGGCATTACCGGCAGTGGTAAAACCCAGGTTTATTTTGATGCCGCCTGGCGTGCATACAGCAAGGGCAAATCTGTGCTGTTAATGATGCCTGAAATTGCGTTAACCACACAGTTTATAAAACGTTTTGAACAACGTTTTGGTGCACAACCGGTGGTTTGGCACAGCAATCTGACCGCGGCACGCCGCCGTGAAATATGGCGGGGCGTATTAAACGGCGAAATAAAAATGTTGGTCGGAACACGCAGTGCATTATTTTTGCCGTGGCGTGATTTGGGTTTGATTGTTATTGATGAAGAACACGACTCTTCGTATAAACAGGAAGATATGGGAAATTATCATGGCCGCGATATGGCGATTTTGCGTGCGAAAATTATCGGAATTCCTGTTGTGTTGGCAAGTGCAACCCCATCCGAAGAAACATTAAGAAATGTTGAAACAGGACGTTATAAACGTTTGGTTTTACAATCCAGGTATGGTGGTGCAACATTACCAACAATAAAAACCATAGATTTACGCGAATCCAGGCCAGTCGAATATAAATCAAACAATGAATCAGAAACGATGAATCCGGGATTTTTATCGCCAATGCTGTGTGATGAAATTCGTGAAAACTTGTCGAATCATCAACAGGTAATGCTGTTCATAAATCGCCGCGGTTTTGCACCAATTGTTCAATGCAAAAAATGCGGTTGGGTTGCGATGTGTCCTGATTGTTCGGTTGGTATGACGTATCACAAAAAGGTTGGTAAATTATTATGTCATATTTGTGGACGTGTTGCATCGTTACCAAATAAATGCCCGGATTGTGGTGGCGAAATATCAATGCGTGGTGCCGGGCTTGAAAAAATTGAAGAAGAGGTCAGGGCAAAATTTCCATCTGTTAAAACCGCATTGGTGTCCAGTGATACCGTTATGTCGCGTCAATCGATGGAACGTTTGGTTTCGCAAATGGAATCGGGTGATATAGATATTGTTATCGGAACGCAAATACTTGCCAAGGGACATCATTTCCCTAATTTGACATTGGTCGGTGTTGTTGATGCGGATATGGGGCTGTTTGGGACGGATTTTCGTGCCGCCGAACATACGTTTCAACAGTTGTTCCAGGTTGCCGGTCGTGCCGGTCGTGGAAATATCCCGGGACGTGTGTTTCTGCAAACATACCAACCAAATCATCCGGTTTTGATGGCAATTTGTTCGGGGTCGCGTGATGAATTTTTGCGTGCCGATATGGATGCTCGTCATGCGGCAAAAATGCCACCGTTTGGACAATTGATTGCACTGGTCATTGAAGGTCAAAAAGAAGATGTTTTGAAAAAATTCTGTACAGATTTGGCGGCATCTGCCCCAAATGTAAACGGTGCAAAAATAATGGGGCCCATTGTTGCCCAGGTTTATCAGGTCAGAAATTGGTTCAGAATGCGTTTTTTAATTGCGGGTGATGTACGGGCAAAGTTACAGCCTGTTGTTAAAACATGGTTGGGACGCGTCCGTGTTCCGGCGAATGTTCGTATAAAGATAGATGTAAATCCGCAAAATTTTATGTGATTTTGTTTTAAACAACTTCGGTTACGGCACGTAATGCACCATCACGAGATAATTGGACAACGTGGATTTTTTTCTTCATTTCTTCGATTAATTCTGAACGATTATATGCCGGTTGGGTGTGCAAAATGCGGTCGGCGAATGCGGCATAGGCGGCCTCGGCACTTTCGGCATGAATTGTGGTATAAAAATGTTCGTGGCCCGTTCCCAACATTTCCCATAACACAGATGCGTTATCCGTTGATATTTCACCACCTATGATAACGTCAGGTGTCATACGAACAACCAAATCTAATAATCGTGCATAATTAAAGTCGTTGTTTTGTTCGGTTCGTGATAATACAAAATGAACACGATTTTTTTGCGGAACACGAATTTCACGTGCGTCTTCGACCGTAATTACACGGCTTTCCTGGTTAATTAGTGTTAAAATATGGTTTAAAAATGTCGTTTTACCGGTTGCGGTCGCACCACTGATTAAGATAGGACTGCCGTCATTAATTGCGGACATCAATCGGTCATACGGGTCATCAGGTTTGATTTTTGTGCGGGGGTTAACCTTTAATAATTTTTCACCACGCCGCAAATGATAGTTTTCGAACGATGTATCTGATGCGGTCGCACCACGTATGTTCAACGCCACACCGCCGGTTACATCGCGTTCGTCATATTGGACATTTGGACCAGCAATCGCACTGAAACGATGGTTGCCTGGTAATGTCGCATAAACAACCGGCATACCATGAATTGGATCAAATGGGCGTTCATATATGTTCGCAACGGTATGTATTAAATCAACCAAGTATTCTTTTGTAAGCAACGGTGCATCGTATGCAACCCATGGAACCTTGGCCCCGTGCAGACGCATCCAAACCTCGCCAGCGTGATTAATGGCGATTTCTTCTACAAACGATGGTTTGTAAAAATCCGCCAATGGTTTCAATAAAGAATCAAGAACTATATTTGACATCAGATTCATTTTATCATAAATCCTGACTTGAATCAAAAAGGTTTATTTGATAAAATGTAAAAAAAAAGAGAGATGAAAATGAAGAATCAATTTTTTATCGCTTTGTGTTCTGTATTGATGTTGGCGGCGTGTAACAATGCTGATACTCCATACAACCAAAATGATTTTGCTAATGGTGGCGAAGATGCACCGTTTTATAACGAACGGACTGCGGCATTGATTCCTGCGGGAAACGAGTATGCCGAGATAGATTCTTATCGCCCAAAGACCGAAGCAGAACGGGAAGAAAAAAATAAACGTTGGACCACGGCACGTATGGAAACGCGTTGGCGTGAATACAAGGGTGCGATGGTTCGTGTTCAGATTCTGTTGGGCAACAGCGAATTGCGTGAAATGCGTTTGCGTTTAATGCAAAACGCCGATGGAATGGACATAGACGCGGATATGCGTTCGGTTTTGTCCAAGGTTGCCGATTATGAAATGAAGCGTGTTTGTGGCCGAAACGCAACTTCTATTGTTTTGGTTTATGATATGCCTTCGTTCGAAACTATGCGTCCAACCCCGTTCTTTGATTACAGAATCGAGGCCGAGGGTGCAACCATGCGTGAGTATGGTTTTAGATGCGTTTATAAAAACTAATCTGTGTTAATAAAAGTAAGGGGAAAAAATGAAAAAGACACTTGGTGTATTAGGGTTGTGCGGTGCTTTATTTTGCTTTGGGTGTGATGCTGGTGATAACGGGGCAAAAAATGGCGATACGGTTGTAATTGATTTCGCGGGCTTTTTGAATGGCGTTCAATTCGAAGGTGGAACGGCGGAGTCTTTCCCATTGATGTTGGGCAGCGGTCAATTCGTTCCGGGATTTGAAGAACAATTGATTGGGGCCAAAAAAGGCGAAGAACGCGATATTAATATCACGTTCCCGACACAATATGTTCCGGAACTGGCGGGCAAAGATGTTGTGTTCAAAGTCAAGGTTGTTGATATTATCAAAAAATAATATCGGGATATTAAAAAACCGCCCATTTGGGCGGTTTTTTATTTGCTTTTCCAATTTGCGTATGAAATTATCTGTGATGTTTTTAAATTCGCAGACAGAGCCTCGTAATCATAGGGAGAATATGCCGCGGGACCATAATTTAACAATCTTTCGATTCGTGTGTCCGCCGTATCAAATTTGTTCTGGGGGATTCTGGGGGCGTTGATGCAATACTGTATTTCACGCCATGGTTGCCAACGTAAAAATTGATTGTTTTCGGTAACCTTTTTCTTAATCAGGTCGTTAATATCGCCAACGGTAATAATCTTTTTTGATTCCTGGGCAGAAATTTTGATGTTAAAAAACCCGGAAATCGATTTGAATATGCAAGACATATCTTTCTTGGTGGCACCATAATAAGTGGAAAAACGTAAATTCGTTGTTGGTGTTAATTCAGTTCCAAACTGATCGTTTATAATTTGAACCAATGTACTGAAAATTTCTAACTCTGTCCATTTTTCCATAACGGTCCCCTTTATTCATCAATGGCCATAATGAAAATCCCACGTTCGTTTGCCGTGCGTATGACCGCCGCCTTGTTAACAACAAAGCATGTTTTTGTGTTTACAACGATTCCGCACAAGTGTGCATCCGCGACCGCATTAACGGTATCAACGCCAATTGCCGGGATATCAATTCGCAAATCCTGACCAGGTTTAGTCATTTTTGCAAAAACACCACTGCTTTTCTTTTTAGATTTCCGCATATTAACAACGCGTTCCAACATTTTTGCGGTGCCTTCGGCGGCCTCGACCGCGATAACCTGTTTGTCGACAACAACCGATGCACCAATGTCAGCAACGCCGATAGTGTGCGAAACCTCGATTGCACGTTCGATGTTTTTCTTTTCGGTGCGGGTTGGTTTTGCCCTTGTTAAAACACCGGCCTTTTGAAATGTTAATTCTGGTGCTAAATCCTGGGCGGCAACAACCTGCAAACCGGATTTTTCAATAACTTTTGTAACAGCAACCGCCATAGAATCATACCCCCGTTGATGTTCTAATATACGTAACAGTGCAAAAAATGTCCACAAATCCGGACGCAAATCGGACAGATTTGGATGACCCAATGCACCAACAAATGTGATTTTCTTTATCTTGCGTTTTTTTAATTCGCGTATTGCAGTCCCGCCACCGCCAAGTCGCACCACCATATCAGGATTCAGACGTTTGTCATAAAAGTTTTTTAATCCAATAACAAAAACATCCCAACCGTTTTTACGCAGCGCATCGCGGGTCAAAAATGGTAAATCCAACGCCCCGGCAACAACAGCAATTTTTTTATCATTGTCTTTCATACTTATAATGGTAGGCTTAAAACAGGCTGGAATCAAGTCTGTTTTTGTGTTACAGTCAAAAAGTTAAGAATTTTTGGGGGATAATAATGAAAACGTGTCCTTTATTTTCGATTTGTGGCGGGTGCAAATATGATTTTGCTGCGGATGATTATCGCGATAAAAAAATCAAGTTAATTGATTCTTGGGGGGTGTCTGATGCACCGTTTTGGGGCAAACCTGGATGCCGCAGACGTGTTGATTTGTGCTTTGCGGACGGAGCTTTGGGCTTTTTTCAGCGTGGGACGAAAAATATAGTGCCGGTTAAAAATTGTCCGTTGGTTGTGCCAGAAATAAATGCGATTTTACCAAAGTTGGCGGATTTACCATGGAATGGGGCGGGTTCGGCGTTGGTAACATTGTGCGATAATGGTTTGGATATGGCGGTCGATTCCAATGTGCCATATTTTTCAAAAGAGTTTAAGGATTCTGTATCAAAATTGGGTTTTTTGCGGGTAACTTGGAACGGGGTAACGGTTATTCAAACGGAACAGCCTAAAATTACATTTAAAAACAAGACTGTTGATTATCCAACCGGGGCATTCTTGCAGCCGACAGTGGAAAGTGAAAACGCGATTCGCAACCTGGTGTTGGACAAGGCAGGTGGTGCAAAACATACGGTGGATTTATTTTGTGGATTGGGAAATTTTACCTTTGCATTGGGGGCTGATGGGTTTGATATTGCGGGAACAGGTGTAAAACGTGATTTGTTTAAAAAACCATTGTCCGCCAAAACATTGAATAATTACGATTGTATTGTTATGGACCCACCACGTGCCGGGGCATTGGAACAAAGTCGTGAAATAGCAAAATCTAATGTTCCGCGTGTAATATATGTTTCATGTAATCCAAATACATTTAAACGTGATGCGGATGTTTTGATAAAATCCGGTTATAGAATGACCGAATTGCGTGCCTTTGACCAATTTGTGGGCAGCGAACATTGGGAATTAGTTGCCGTATTTGAAAAATAAAAAAACACCGCCGTTGCCGGCGGTATTTCCGAATGCCCTGAAAGGAAGGAAAGGAGAAAAAAGAAATGGGCATTCTAAACTCGGTTGGGGTCCAAAGTCCAGAGGAGAGAGAATGTAGGAGGGAGTCTGGAATCTCTGGGCCCCGCAGACGTTTAAATGTCTGATCAAAGAATTTAACCTCTTTGACGAATCGAAATATAATACATATTATTTTGTTTGTCAAGACTTTTGTCAAAATAATTTTTTTGCCAAGTGCAAGTGTGTGAAATCCTAGGAAATGGTGCTTGTTGAGCGGGGCAGGCTTATCAAATAAAATTCCAATGTTTTTATAATAGTTTTTCAAAATAGGGGGGATTTTATGACACACGAAGATGTTTGGCGGGCAATAGAACGGTTTGCGTCAGAACACGGTATGTCTTGTTCGGGGTTGGCCCGTTGCAGCGGTTTGGACCCAACAACGTTTAATAAAAGTAAACGCTGGTCCAGGGAAGGGCAACCCAGGTGGCCGTCAACTAACAGTATTTCAAAAATTTTATCTTCCACAGGGGCATCTATCCAGGATTTTACAAAATTTATTGATAACCCGGAAAAAGAACGCTGATACCTTTTTTATTGGACAGTTGGCAATATATTGATTATTCTTGATATATGTTATCGGGAATCCGTGTTTTTTCAACAGACCCAATGTGGCAACGAATCGCCGCGGGATTTAATGCAACCGTGGTAGATGATGCGATGTTTGCCGATGTAAATATCGATTCGTTACAATTAAAAACGCCTGTATCACCAATAAAACTGAAATCGGCGATAATTGCGGCGGTTGATAATACGAAAATTTTGGAATCTGTGTTTGGGCGACCGGTATCGCTGTCGCGATTACAGACCCAGGTTATCGTTCGGCTGTATCAAAGTGGCGGTATGACCGCAAATGAATTAAAAATCGCACTGGGATATGCGGAAAACGCAACGACACACACCGTGGATACGGCAAGATATGGTTTGCTAAAAATGTTTGGACGTGATTTTATCAAAAACGACCGGGGGGTATATAAAATTGCCGGGATATAAGGTTTTGTCTTTTGATAAGATTTCCAGTACGCAAAATTATGCACATGATATGATTGCAAATGGCACGGCACACGACCATACCGCCATTGTCGCTAATGCACAATATGCGGGGCGTGGACGTTACAGACGGACTTGGGTGTCGCATCATGGAAATTTGTATGTCAGTTTTATTTTTCAATGTGAAGAACGTGATTCACGGTTGGCTTATGCGGTTGCGGTCGCGATTGTTGATACTTTGTCCGAATACGGAATAAAGTCCGAAATTAAATGGCCTAATGATGTTTTAATTGATGGTAAAAAAGTTTCGGGTGTTTTAATAGAATACGCAGGGCGTTTCGTTATTGTTGGAATTGGAATAAATGTTGCAACAAATCCGACCGTGGCCGAATACAAGACTGATAAATTATCAAATTATGTAAATGTAAGCATATCCGATTTGTTTAATCGGTTATCTAAAAATCTAGAAAAATGGAAAAATGCTGATTTTAATTCAGTGCGGTTGCGTTGGATGGATGCGGCAACCGGGTTGAACGCAACCGTAAAATATCGTGGCGAATCGGTTACGTTAATTGGGATAAATGACAGTGGTGCATTGGTTGTTCGGCGACAAAATGAATATATGTTGATTCATGGTGATGAAATTTTGATGTAAGAAAAGTGTCGGAAAACCGCGATTTTTTATAATTGTCTTGACTTTCGGTGCGTTTTATGATATACTTTTGGGCGTAAAAAAGGAAGATGCTGTTCACACGTTGGTGTGAATTTTTTTATGCCGTGCATTTTGCACAGCTTTTTTTATTCAAGGATTTTATTATGCAACCAGAAAACGTTAATGCCAATTTTGTTTTGGCTGATAAAATCGCACGTGTCGTGTATGCGGAAACTTTTGCGAAATCGTTGCGAGTTGTCGAAGCACTGACATCAATGATTTTTAATCAATCGAAACAAAATGTCGAAAGTATCATTGATATTATTTCAGATTACAAACAATTTGAATCTTTGTGTGATAATTCGGCACGACATAATTTATTAGACGTTGATTCAAACAATCGTGAATTTCAAATGTGTTTTCGTGTCGCAATGCGTATGTTGCACGGGAATTTACCGGATATGTGCAATCGTGCAACAAAATTTCACAGAGATGAGTTTTTGCCAAAATGGGCAACTGCACGCGGATACGTTGCCGATATAGATGGATTACTGTTTTATCAATAAGAAAAGGTTTTTTATGAATAATTTTTTTCAAGGTGGTTTTTTGCGTAATCAAAAAAACCAGATTATGACAGGCGTTGGCATATTGTCTGCATTGTGTGCGTATTTGGTAGGCGATTCGGATTTATTCGCAACACTGCAAACAATAATTGCGGTTGGTGGAATTTATTTGTTACACAAATCAAACAAAAATAAAGGAAAATAAAATGGAAAACATCCCACAAAAATTTATGAACAAAGATGGAACACTGAATAGTGATGCGTTAATAAAATCGTATACTGAATTGGAAAAAAAGATTGGAACGATGGTATCAGTGCCGAACGAACAAGATGATGATGTCGTAAAACAAAAATTTTTTCGTGCGATTGGTGTGCCGGAAAAGCCCGATGAATATCCACACAGTGATTTGTTCGATGATGAAAATGTAAAAGAAGAATTTCATAAAATCGGTCTGACGAACAAGCAAGTAGAAAAAATTTATGACATCGCACAAAATTTTTTGTCGCCGGTTATATCGGAAATTTATTCAATGCAAAAAGAAGAAAACGCATTAACTGAATTGAAAAAATTTTTTGGTTCGGATGAAAAAATGCGTGATGCTTTTGTTGCAATTAAATCATTTGGTGAACGGTTTTTGCCCGCCGATGCGTTTGAAACATTATGTGCCACACCCCAGGGAATCCAAGGTGTTTATAAAATGATGCAATCAATGGAACCGCGTATAGAAACAGATGGTGCCCAGGTTGAAAATTTATCAGATGAAAAATTAAGGGATATGATGCGTAATCCAAAATACTGGCGTGATCATGATGAAGAGTATGTAAGAAAAATTGAAAACGGATTTAAAAAATTATATTCATGATGTGTTTTTTTTAATAAAAAATAACTTTTCTTCTTTACTAAATTTTTTCTTTGGTATAAAATATAAAACAAGAACAAAATAAATTTGTTCTATCCAAAAAAATGAAAGGAGAGAAGAATGGCATTCACATTCTTGAAATCTGCGGCAAAAAAAACAGCGGCAAAACCTGCTGCAAAGAAACCAGCGGCCAAAAAAGTTGCTGCGAAAAAACCAGCTGCAAAGAAAACAGTTGCAAAAAAACCAGTTGCTAAAAAAGTAGCTGTTAAAAAAGTTGCTGCAAAAAAACCAGTTGCTAAAAAAGTGGCGGTTAAAAAAGTTGCTGCAAAAAAACCGGTTGCTAAAAAAGTAGCGGTTAAAAAAGTTGCTGCAAAAAAACCGGTTGCTAAAAAAGTAGCGGTTAAAAAAGTTGCTGCAAAAAAGCCATGTGCAAAGAAACCATGTGCTTGCTCGAAGAAAAAATAATTTCTTTGTATGAAAATTAAATGCCCGCCATGCGGGCAT
>JAFSST010000064.1 GCA_017450905.1 Alphaproteobacteria bacterium | reverse complement strand
TTCTTGGCCGATGTTTATGTCGAATGCGACAAGTGTCATGGAACGCGTTATAACGAAGAAACTTTGGCGGTGAAATACAAGGGCAAATCAATCGCTGATGTTTTGAATATGACCGTGGACGAAGCGTATCGTTTCTTTATCAATCATCCACAAATCAGTCGTAAATTAGAATTATTAAAACGTGTCGGATTGGATTACATACAATTGGGACAAAGTTCATTGGATTTGTCTGGTGGCGAAGCACAACGTATAAAGTTGTCAAATGAATTATCGGCGCGCAGCACCGGACAAACACTTTATATTTTGGACGAACCAACAACCGGTTTGCACTTTGAAGACATTAAACAATTATTGTCAGTGTTGCACGAATTGGTTGACCAGGGAAATACTGTTATTGTTATCGAACATAATTTAGAGGTAATTAAAACCGCGGATTGGATTGTAGATTTGGGTCCAACCGGTGGTGCCGGCGGTGGTCGGGTTGTGGCGGTCGGCACGCCTGAACAGGTTGCAAAAAATCCTGATTCTTTGACCGGACAATATCTTAAGAAATACTTGGACAAATAGTTTTTATAAGTTATTATGAATAATGAAAAAACATAAGGAGAAAAATAATGTTTGGATTTGGCAAAAAGAAAAAAGTTGAAACAACCGCGGAAGTAAAAAACGATGCAACGGAACCCAAAATGCCCAAGGGTATGCGGGAAACTGCTGAACGTATGATGTCGGGGCAATTTGATATGAACGATATGTTGGCCCAATTAAAACAGATTAAAAAGATGAGTAATTTTAGTGGGCTGCTTAAAATGGTTCCGGGAATGTCGGGGGCTGTGTCTGCGATGAAGGAAAAAATCAAGGACGGCAGTGTCGATGCTCAAATTAAAATTCTAGAAGCAATGACCGCCGCCGAACGTGCCGACCCAGAAAAGATTTTTGCAAATGCCAAGGCTCGTATTGCAGAAACCGCGGGTGTAACCGTTCGTGAAGTTGAACACATTATCAAACAATATCTGAAAATGAAACAACAAATGGCGATGATTCAACGTATGGGCGGGATGGAGGCTGTGATGCAAAAAATGCAATCAGCCCAAGGCGGTGGATTCCCGGGTGCAAAATAAACGTATCCAGATGAAAATAACAAATAAAAAAATTGCAAAGCATAAATCCAGTGTGGCTTGGTTGCAACGCCAGGCATCAGACCCATACGTTGCACGTGCCCACGCGGATGGTTATCGTGCCAGGGCCGCATATAAATTGATTGAAATAAATGACCGTTATAAATTTTTGAAAAATGGGCAAACGGTTGTGGATTTAGGGGCGGCACCGGGGTCGTGGTCGCAATTTATTGCACGGACTTTCCCAAAGACAAAAATTTTTGCGATGGATTTATTGGAAATAACGCCAATAAATAATGTCGAATTTTATCAGGGCGATTTTACGACCGATGGGGCGTTACACTGGTTAGAAGAAAAATTAAATATGGAAAACAATGACAACGGCGTTGTTGATGTTGTTGTTTCTGATATGGCACCAAACACCGTTGGACATCAAAAGACCGACCATCTGCGTCAAATGGTTTTATTGGAATACGCGTTTGATTTTGCGTGTCGTGCGTTAAAGCCGGGCGGGGCGTTTGTTGCAAAATCTTTTACCGGCGGGACGACCAATGAATTGTTGAAACAAATCAAACAGCGTTTCGAATCGGTGCATCACATAAAACCAAACGCATCACGCAAGGATTCTGTCGAGATGTTTATTGTTGCGTTGGGATATAAAAATAAGATATAATCAATTCGTAATAAACCAGAAAACCAGGGGGTAAATTATGGTAGCTACTAAAAAGAAAACAACTGCACCGGTAAAGAAAAATGCCACACGTGCAACCAAAACAGCGAAAAAGACAACAACCAAAAAGACTGTTGTTAAAAAGACCGCGGTTAAAACCGAACCGGCATTTACGGTGGTTGAAAAGAAACACATGGTTGGTCCGATTCAGGCGGTGTGTAATTTTTGGACCGGGTATTTTAATTTTTCTGGTCGTTCCACACGCAGCGAATTTTGGTTTGGTATCTTGTTTGTTTTATTATTGAATTGGTTGTGTACCGGTTTGTTTACACCATTTGTTTGTATGATTGTGAATCTGACGATGGTTATTCCGGGATTGGCGTTGGCGTTACGGCGTTATCGTGATGCGGGGCTGTCGGTATGGTTGTATTTTATACCGTATGTTTTGTTCTGGGGTGCACCGTTGATTCGTGGTGCGGCATGGCAACGTATGTTGATGTTTAATTACATTTCAACCGATATGTATGTTTACACCATATTCGTGTTGGCATTTGTGGTTATGAATTTAATAGTCGCATGTTTGCCCAGCAAGAAACAAAAATAAAAATATACCGCCCGTTTGGGCGGTTTTTTTGTTTATGATAAAAGATTATCGTCCAATTTTGATTTGGTCGCCATATCCACCAATCGTCTGGCCACCGACAGTACATTGAATCGATTCGAACCCTTTCTTGATTTGATTCTTTTTTACCAATGTTGCCGTTACAACACCGCCAACCGTTCCCAATACTACTCCGGCGGCACTGTCTGACACCAAACGTGCAGTATTAAAGTTGCCTTCGGTATTTTTCCATACACTTAAATTTTTTGTAAGGGTTTGCAGTGATGCATACGCCGAATCAACGGTTGCGGTTAATTGTTTTATGCGTTCCGCATCGCTTGATTGTTGTTTTTGTTCGGATGTTACCGTGGGTTTATCGGAATTGCCGTAAGATTGCTTTTGTTGTTGCCCGGCGGGTGGTGTTTGACCGGCGGTGGCAACAGATG
>JAFSST010000063.1 GCA_017450905.1 Alphaproteobacteria bacterium | reverse complement strand
GGTTGCCAAATTACGAATGGTGTCCGAATCGGATGTGACAAACTTTTTCGAATTTAATGCTGTATTCGTGACAAAATCACGACTGTTTAATGCGGTTTCGGTGACATAACCCTTGGTTGCGACCTCTTCGGAAACCATATTTTTAAAGTTTTGTGAATTGCGCAATGCGTTTGTTACGGTTGCTTCGGTTACTTGGACTTGGCCTTTCTTTTCGACATCCAATGCGCCGTTTTTCAAAACGCCCACATCGGTTAATTCGTCAGTGATGATTTCGCGAATTTCGTTTTCTTTTGGTTGGATTTTATTTGCCAATGTTTGTGTTGCGGTTGTATCGGCCACAATTTTCTGGGCCAATACGTTTGGTTCAATATCTGATTTGTTGGCAAAAGATACTTGGTTGTTGGCGTCAATCAGGCCGCGAACCTTTAAACGATTATCAATGTCGTTGTTTAATGAATTTGTAAAATCGTCTGCGCGTTGTTGGATTGTGCTTAACGATGTGGATAATCCTTGGTTCGTAGAACGGATTTCCGACAAAGCGTTTTTCAAATCACGATTCGTTGTTGTTATATCCAAATTTTTAATCGATGATTCAACGGTTGTTTCAACATCATCACGTGTTATCTGGTTTTGTTCCAATCCCAGTTGCGCGCTGCGCAAATCGTTAATTTGTTCTTGCAATTCGGCCAACACAGAAGAGGAAACATTGTTGTTATTGTTGCCGGTGCTGATTGGAACGACGGTTGGTGTGAATTTTGATAATGCCGAACCCCGGGAAACATTAACATCGCCAGATGCCGTCGTCGTTGGTGTTGTTGATGTGGTTGATGTAACACCCGTTGATGCCGGTTTGATGCCGCCACTCATACTGATAGAGCCGGCACGAATCGTTGGCTGCAACGCGTTTGCCCCAGAACAAATCGCAGCAAATACAAAAGCAGCAAACAAACGTAAGTGTTTCAACATAATTTCCTCCCTGGTTTCTCGGCAAAAATCCTTTCTTGAAAAAAGTCTAGCAAAAATGAAAATTTTGATGCAAGGATTTTTTTATTTATCAGCGCATTCTTGATCGATGGCGTCCGAAATATGTTGGAACATTGCGCGTTTGCGAGCGGAATTTTTTGCACACGGGTCACAGTCTGATCGTACATCGCCCATTTCGCAAACAAATGGTTTGCCATTACACATACCGGTTGTTCGCACAGGAACAATTCTGTGCGCGTAATTGTTTTCCATCAAAATGTATGCTTTTGGTATTTCGTGTGGACGCGTTTCCCATATAGATGTGATTTCGTCTGCGGTGGCGCGTTGACAAGTTTTGTTGGATTGTTTGTGATATATATGGGTTTTGTCGTGTAATGCGGCCTCGCGATTGTTGGCGGATATTAAAACCCATACCACGGAAACCGTGCATAGTGTTGAAACAATAAACAGTAAAACATAATGAGATATTGAAAAAGCCGATGGTGTGTCGTCCATAATAAACTCCCTTGGGTTCTGTGTGTAAAACAGTCTAGTGAATTGGTGGTTGAGTAAAAAACAGGTTTGTTTTCGTATCATTATTTGATTTTTGGATAAATTTGGTGTAAAATATATGGTCGCTTGTTAAAAAAATTATAACCGTATTATCAAGGAGGTTTTGAAATGTTTGTTACCGAAAAATTAAAAACATTTTCTTGGGTGAATGTTGGGAATCCCGATCACGATGATTTTGAAAGATTGCAATCCGAATACAAGATTGACGAAGATAATATTATCGATATTTTGGACCCGGATGAGCAACCGCGTTTAGAAATAGAAGATGATTACAAGGTTATAATTGTGCGATTCCCAATCATTAATCGTGAAAACGATACTTTGTGGCATACCGAGCCTTTATCAATTATTTATTCGCAAAATCGTGTAATTACTGTATGCAGAAAACGGTGTGATTTATTAGATAAAATTAAAAAAGATGAAAAGACATCGCGCGAGGATTTTGTGCTGAATATTTTGTATTATATTGCGGAATCTTATTTGCGGTTTTTAAAAGAATTAAACAAGCGAGTGCTGGCAACCAAGAAGGGGTTGCAGAAAAACGTGTCGAAATATGATTTGATGGCGCTGTTAGAGGTAGAAAACAGTTATACTTTATATATGGCGGGCATCAAAGGTAATGTTTCGGTGTTGGATAAATTGGAAAAAATGCGCGGTTTTATAAAAACTGATGAAGCACAAGAATTATCCGAAGATGTTAGAATTGAATTGGGTCAGGCAACCGAGGTTGTGACAAGTTATAGTAAAATGTTAAAATCTATCAAAGAAACATTTGAAAGTATTATAAATATGGAATCTAATCGATATATTAATCGGCTGACTATGTGGAATATTGTATTGGTGATTCCGACGGTGATAGTTGGTTATTATGGGATGAATGTGGCGTTGCCGTTTGCAGAATCGCCATTTGCCGCAACCGGGATATTTGTTGTTATACTGGCGTTGCTGATAGGGTTTGCGTTTTTAAGTTGGTTTAGAACCAAGAGTTTACGTTAAGAAAACCGCCCAAGTGGCGGTTTTTATTTTATATTTTTGATTTTTTACCTTACATTTTTGTCGGTATTTTTAACCCCATTAAATTCGTTGTGGTCACCAAAGTATCCCGGGCGATTTTGGTAATATACAGCCGGGATTGTTTTGTTTGGATATCTATGTCGTCACGCAATATCGGACAGGTGTGATAAAATGCGTTTATTAACTGGCACAGATTATATGCATAATTCGCAATCATATCTGTGGCGCGATTTTCATACGCAGATTGGATTGTTTTATCAAAATCCATAATTGCCAACAACAGATTGCGTTCGTCTGTGGATAATGTGTGTTCGTGCAATTGTGCGTCGATTGTTGCGCGTGCCAAAACAGAATTTAATCGAACCGCGGTATATAAAACATATGGACCGGTACGACCTTCGAAACTGGTGACGGAATCTGGGTCGAATATATAATCCGATCGTAAATCGTGCATTAAATCATTAAATTTTAATGCGGCAATCGCGATAGTTTCGATTGTATCATTGTCCAGTTCTTTATTGTTTTCGGATGCGCGTGCGCGGACGGCATCGATTGCAATCTGGATAATATCGTCCAAATCGGCCGCATTTCCGTTGCGTGTTTTAAATGGTTTTCCGTCGGCGCCATTTATGGTGCCGTATCCGATATGTTCGATGTTTTTTATATCAAAAAGGCCGGCAAGTTCGGATACACGAAACAATTGCTCAAAGTGTAAAGATTGCCTTGAATCAGTAAGATATATTATTTTGTTTGGGTTGTCTGTTAACTTGCGATAAAATACGGCCGCGATATCGGTCGCATCGTATGTTGTTGCACCGCGAGAGTTATAAAACATCATTGGCGGCATTGGCGCGGTGTCTGTGTCTTTTTTTACGACGATTATTTCGGCGCCGTCGCTTTCTTGTAACAGATTTTTTTCACGCAAAATCTTTTCAACATCTTTTACATAAAGTGCTGCATTTTTTTCGCCTAAATCATTGTCAAACGGCAAAATATTTAATTTTTCAATTGTGTCGTGCATTGATTTTAACGATATTGGCATAAATATATTATACAAAGCATTGTATCCCGGGTGTCCCCGTTGCAATTCTGCCGTGATTAAATGAACCTCGTCCATAAATTTTTCATCTTGTTTTGCCAATGCAGATGCGGCCGGATAAAATGTATTTAATTCAGCTGCGTCAAATGTGTATTTGGATAAATCCTGGGCCGGGTCAAAATTGTCTTGGAAAAATGGCCAATCTGGGTGAATACGTTTTATCCACGCAATAACCATCCCCATCGAACGTCCCCAATCGCCCATATGATTATAAGAAATCGTTTTGTGGCCCATAAAGCGAAATATTCTGTTTAATGTATCGCCAACAATAGATGTGCGCAAATGTCCAATGTGCAAAGATTTTGCAACATTATATGCACCGTAATCCATATCGATAACCAATGGTTTGTCGTTTTTGTATGGATGTGGTGCGGTTGCGTTTTTTAATATAAAATCATCTTTGATTTTTATATTGATAAAGCCGGGACCTGCGATGTCGGCCGATGCCACAAAGTCCAATTCTTGGATTTTTGGCAATATTTCGCCCGCTAATTCACGTGGGTTTTTGTGAGCAATCTTTGCACCGACCAATGCGGCATTTGTTGAAAAGTCGCCAAAATCACGATTGCGCGGCGTTTCCAAGTTTGCGTTAAATCCCAGTTTTTCGTTTATGGCATCTGATACATATTTATATAAATTCATTGTGTGTTTCTCTTGGTTTTTTAATAAAAATAATTATTCAATTGGTAAAACAACGCGTACGCGTAATCCACCAAGGGGACTGTCTTCCAAGAATATTTGTCCGCCGTGGTTTTCAATTGCGGTTTGTGCGATAGATAACCCTAATCCGGTGCGCCAGTGTCAGTCCCGCGGGCATCATCCAAACGAACAAATGGACGCAACGCATCAGCACGACGATTTTCAGGAATACCACATCCGTCGTCGTCAATTATAACCTCGATAGAATTTGGTGTGTCGTGCTCTGTTATTTTTATCTTGTTTTTTGCGTACCGTGCGGCGTTTTCAATTATGTTCGCAAACGCGCGTGTCAATGCCATTGGACGCGCATAAAACTGGGCCGGCGTATCGGGTAAATCCAGTTCTATTTGTTTATTGGGTGCCGCGTCGCGTGCAATACGAACCAATGTTGGAGGCAATTCGGTGGCCTGCTCTATTTCGGGGGTTTCGCCACGTGCAAATGCCAGATATCCGTTTACCATATCTGTCACACGGTCAATATCTTGTAGTAATGTTTTTTTATCGGCTGCACCGGTTTCAATGGCCAGACGCATACGCGTCAATGGTGATTTTAAATCGTGACTGACCGCGTTTAACATATCCGTTCGGGTGTGATTATATCGGTCGATACGTTCTTTCATTGTTATCATTGATGCCGCCGCGTTACGGATTTCTAACGAGCCACTGGGCTTGAAACCGGGGGCATCCAAACCACGGCCAAAACGATTGGCGGCGTTTGATATGCGTCGAATACTGCGCGAATGCAATATAACAAACGGTGAAATCAATATAGACACAATTAGTATAGAACCAATCAGCCACAATATAAACATTTCGGTACTGGTTGAATAAATGCGATGAAGCGATGTCCCAAATGTTGCAATTTGATTGCTTTTTGTTGGAATATCCACGAATACCAACCGTTCGCCACGATCGATATATATGTTGGCCGGGCGTTTTAATTGAGATTGCAAATGTTTAGCCAACCGGCCAGCAATCATTGAATTGTTGTCATTTTTGGCAGGTCTGTTCAATCGTGGATTGATTGATAAATTTATTCCGATGTCGCCAGCCATAGATTTTGCCGCAGATAAATTATCGGAATCTATGAAATTCATCATCGTTGTGATTTCCGCCGATAATCCCCGTGCCAATGTGTTATGGACGCGTGCCCAGTGATTGCCAAAGAAAAATTCGGCAATAATAACCTGGGTTATAATCAAAGGTATCAAAACCATTAAAATGGTTCGACCAAGAAAACTTCTGGGTATCAATCTCATATTTTTTTACCGTTTTGTTATTGGTCCGATGATTAATTTATAACCACGGCCACGAATTGTTATAATGTCCAAGTCTGATAATACACCATTTATTTTGGTTCGCAAGCGTTTTGCAACCATTGGGGATGCCGCAACAATGTTTCCAACCGGGGTTGTTAAATTTTGTAATAATTTCTTTTCTTCACCCGATAAAGAGAACAGTTTTCCGGTGTCGCTATCATTTTTTTTGATAAAAAATTCGTTGTCCGCAAAAATTAACCCCTCGGGCAGTTTTTGTGTACTTTGCGGCGTTTGTTTTATTATATTGCGCAGTCGTAATACCAGTTCTTGTAATTGAAACGGCTTTGTCAAATAATCGTTTGCGCCATTTTCCAGTCCCGCAATCGCGTTTTCGGGCCCTGACAAGGCCGTTAACATAATAACCGGTGTCGAATTTCCAGATTCACGCAATTGTTTTAAAAATGTTAAACCATCCGTGCCGCCCATCATACGATCCAATACAATCGCATCCACGGAAACCCGGTTTAAAACCTGGGCCCCATATTCGGCAGAATCCGCGGTTAAAACAGAAAAGTCATACTGTTGCAATCCGCGGACCAGATTTTTTCTTAATAATTCGTCGTCGTCAATAACAAGAATCGTTTTGTTCATTTTTCTTATTGCATAGGTTCGACCGCGTATTCGCCTGGTTGAATTGTTAAACTGGATTCAGCGGCATCGCCGGCACTGGCACGTGTTGCGCCGCTGGCGCGTATGCCACGTGTGGAATATTCTGTTTTGAATAATGCGTATCCCGTGCCACCACCAGATGTGGAACCTTGGGTTCCAATAGAATAATAACCGCCCAAAATACCGTAATCTAAGTCAATATAATCCAAATTTACCAAGATTGACATACTGCTATTGCCGTCGCTGGTTAAATTACACGCAAATTCACGATTTGACAATGTTGCCTGAGAATTTGATGGAATTACAATATCCATAACCGTTTGTTCACAACGGCGATCAATTCCGTTTACCAATAATGTATATGTCATACCAACCGATGCACGCGACAGACCGGTTGATAAATTTACCTGGGAAATAGATGCCTTGGGAATTTTAACAATTGCGTTGGCAATACCGCTGCGCACAGGGAAAGAGATACCCGATTGTAAACAATCACGCGAAAACGGGTCAGCCTCGCATATATAAAGACGCGAATAACCGTTCATCATAAAAATCTGGCTGAGCCGGTTAAATAAGAAATTGCGGGTTATACGGTCGTTCAAACGCGTACAATTAAAATTTCTGCAAATGACCATTGGACGTTCCGCAAAACCAACACCCGGATGGGCACAAGCCTGGGCATCACGATTGTTTATAATGTTTTGATCATAGTTAAAATCGTCGTCTTGTTGCATAAAAATGGTTTCAGGAATAAAATTTTGGTCGTTTGGATATGCATAATACGACGACACAGGTGTTTCTGTGTATATTGTTTGAAAGTCCTGGTATACCATATCGGCCATTGCGGGACCCGCAAAAATCAGGGCAAAAACAATCATAAAACTGGGTTTGTACATTTCTTCTTCCTTGGTTCCTCAGGTTCAGTTTAGAATTTTTTTATGGTTCGTGTCAAAGCAAAAATATTTTTATTGAAAATTAGATTTAATTTGTATTATAAAGAGTCTTGTATAAATAGAGATTTTTACGGAAAGGTGTTAAATATGGTTGATGTTATTATTTCTGGCGAAGGTGGCAGATTGCACGCCGTGTATCATAAATCTGATATTTCGGGGGCACCGGTTGCGGTGGTATTATCGGGGAATCCACGTCAAAAATATCATATGAACGATCGTGTGTCGTATGCGATGTTTCGTGCGTTTATGGATATTGGTTTTTCGGTTGTGCGTTTTAATTATCGTGGCGTCGGTGATTCCGAGGGCGCAATTGGAACGGCATCTGAAAATATGTTAGATATCGCGACAGTCATTGATTGGATTCAAAATAAAAATGAAGACAGTGATAGAATCTGGTTGGCGGGGAATCAAATGGGCGCGTGGTATGTTTTACAGGCAATGATGCGCAGACCGGAAATTTCGGGATTTGTTTTAGTGTCGCCGGATACAACGGTTTCTGATTTTCAATTCTTGTCGCCCCGCCCTAACCGTGGTTTGTTGTTGCAAGGTGCTGCCGAGGGTGATGATGCGCGTGCATTTGGAACACATTTGACGCACGTTTTGAAAAAACAGGCTGATATAGATTTGGAAACAATCTATGTTAAAAATGCGGACGCAACGTATTCTGCACCGGCGGATTTGCGCCAGATGTATAACGATTTCAAGGCATATGTTGGTCGCGAAGATACAGAAATGAAACTGTTATAAGGTAGAAATTATAATGGATGCGAACGAGAGATTTTTAGACCCAAATATCCCAGATGAATTGGCGGTATCTATTCGTCCCAAAGTTTTATCTGATTTTATTGGGCACGATGCGTTAAAGAAAAATTTGTCTGTGTTTATTGCGGGGGCAAAATCCCGGGGCGAAGCGATGGATCACGTATTGCTGTACGGGCCGCCGGGACTGGGAAAAACCACGTTGGCACACATTGTTGCAAATGAATTGGGAACGAATTTTCGTGCAACGGCGGCCCCTATGTTAACAAAGCAAGGTGATTTGGCGGCAATACTGACCGCATTGGAACCGATGGATGTTTTGTTTATTGATGAAATTCATCGTTTGCCAACCGCAATCGAGGAAGTTTTGTATTCTGCGATGGAAGATTTTAAATTGGACATTATGCTGGGCGAAGGGCCGTCTGCAAAAAGTGTTCGCATTGATTTGCCACCGTTTACGTTGGTCGGCGCGACAACACGGACAGGATTGTTGTCTAACCCGTTGCGTGAACGGTTTGGTATTGATTTGCGGTTGTCTTTTTATTCTGCATCTGAATTGGCGCAAATCATTCGGCGCAGTGCGCGCATATTGGGGATGGATATTGACGAGGATGGCGCATTAATGTTGGCGCGTGCATCGCGTGGAACCCCGCGTATTGCAAATCGTTTATTAAAACGTGCGCGCGATTTTGCAAATGCGTTGCATAAAAATACAATTAGCCAAGATACCGTGAAAACCACCCTATTCCAATTGGCGGTTGATGATTCTGGGTTGGATTCAATTGACCGTGAATATATGATGACGATTATAAATCATTATGCGGGTGGACCGGTTGGAATAGATAATTTGGCGGCGGCGTTAAGCGAGCCTGCGGATACAATCGAAGATGTTATCGAACCGTATTTAATGCAATTGGGCTTTATTCAACGTACGCCGCGTGGCCGCATTGTTACCGAAAATGGATACAAACATTTGGGATTGGAAAAATAATGAAACATTTGTTTGTGGTCTTTATTGCAACGGCGTTGGCGGGGTGTGCCGGGAATTCTGCGTATAATTATAAAGTAAGTACAAAGCCATATACGGTTGGTGGTAATACATATTATCCAATGGCGTCGGCAAATGGTTTTGTTGAATCTGGGGATGCGTCGTGGTATGGACCGGATTTTCACGGAAAACCAACCGCCAGTGGCGAGATATATAATAAACACGCTTTTACCGCGGCGCATAAGACATTGCCGTTTGGGACGCGCGTAAATGTAAAAAATCTGGATAATGGATTAAGTACAAATGTTGTTATAAATGATCGTGGGCCATTTAAATCTGGGCGTATTATTGATTTGTCTTATGCGGCGGCGAACCAGATAAATATGGTTGGACGCGGTACGGCGCGGGTTAAAATTAGCAGTATTGGGAGTGTTAACAACCAAAATACGGCACGCAGTGCGGCCACAAATTCTGAAAAATCGAATAATAATTATTATGTCCAGGTTGGAACATATTCTGTATCAAATAATGCCACGGCGGCGGCAAAAAAATTATCAAATATGGGATACGCCCAGGCGATAAGAAAAAAGAACGGTAAATATGCCGTCGTTGCCGGTCCATACGGCACGCGTGCGCGTGCAACAACGGCGCGAAATAATTTAAGAAAAACATATTCAGGGGCATTTATTGTGGAGTAGCGTGATGAATCCTGAACAATTGGTTGATTTTATAAAGATATCTGAACGATTAGAAGGCGAACATCGTTTGACGCGCTTGTCAAATGGCGACAATCAAACCGTGGCCTCGCATTCGTGGAATATGGCAAATATGGCGATTATGTTTTGGCCATATTTAAATAATAATGTTGATATGACTCGTGTTTTGCAAATGTGTATTTTGCACGATTTGCCCGAGGCTATTGCCCACGATGTTCCGTTGCATAAACAAACCCCTTTGGTGAAACAGCAAAAACAAAAAGACGAGATGCACGCCATCGCAACAATAAATGCTTTGTTGGATGATAAAAATATTGCGTCTTTATTTGCAGAATACGAGGCGCGGCAAACCCCGGAATCCAGATTGGTAAAAATGTTGGATATATTGGATACCGGGGTGCAACATATGTGTGCGCGTGATATATCATATGTTGGAACATATGAAAATTCTTTTTATTGGAAATTGTTTTTTTCTGATGATTTCGCACATAGTTTTGATGTTGAGCCTGCGTTGAAAAAAGTGTAT
>JAFSST010000062.1 GCA_017450905.1 Alphaproteobacteria bacterium | reverse complement strand
TTTTCAATATCAGCCTTGGTTTTTGGTTCAACGGCAATAGACATAACCGGTTCTGGAATATGAATACTTTCCAAAATAATTGGATTCGCTTCATCACACAAAGTGTCCCCGGTAATTGTTTCCTTCATACCAACCAACGTAATAATATCACCCGCAGACGCTTCTTTGATTTCTTCACGGGTATTCGCGTGCATCAACAACATACGTCCCACGCGTTCACGTTTATCACGGGTTGAATTGTAAATATATGAACCAGATTGCAATTTACCAGAATAAATACGGATAAACATCAAATTACCAACAAACGGGTCATTGGCAACTTTAAACGCCAACGCACTGAACGGTTCTTTTGGATCCGCGTGACGTTCGTCCGGTGTTTTACCGTCTTTCTTGGTTCCTTTGATTGCCGGAATATCCAAAGGCGATGGCAAATAATCAACAATTGCATCCAATAATGGTTGAACACCTTTGTTTTTAAATGCCGTTCCACACAACACAGGATTAAAGCTTTGATTAATTGTTCCTTTGCGAATCAATTTTTTAATTGTATCAATATCTGGAACTTTACCTTCCATATATTCTTCCATAATCGCATCATCTTGGGTAACGGCTTCTTCAATCAATTTATTGTGTAACTCTTCTGCTTTAGCTTTCAAATCTTCTGGGATTTCAACCGTCACCGGATGAGAACCTGTTTCATCTTCCCAAATCAATCCCTTCATTTCCAAAACATCAACAACACCCTTGAACTCTGCTTCTTGACCAATTGGGAAATTCAAAACCAATGGATTTGCACCCAAACGTTCACGGAACATATCAACGCAACGGAAGAAGTTTGCACCCGTTCTGTCCATTTTATTCACAAAACAAATACGTGGAACATTATAACGATCGGCCTGGCGCCAGACTGTTTCAGATTGTGGTTGCACGCCCGACACAGATTCAAACACCGCAACCGCACCGTCCAACACGCGCAACGAACGTTCCACTTCCATTGTAAAGTCCACGTGTCCCGGTGTATCAATCAAATTGATACGATGATCGCGCCAAAAGCACGTTGTCGCCGCCGATGTAATTGTAATACCGCGTTCTTGTTCTTGAACCATCCAGTCCATTGTCGCGGCACCATCGTGCACTTCACCAATTTTATATGTTTTACCTGTATAGAACAAAATACGTTCCGATGTAGTAGTTTTACCCGCGTCAATATGCGCCATAATTCCTATGTTACGGTACATATGTAATGGGGCGGTTTTTCCAACAGACATTTATCTTTCCTTTTCTTGTAAATATTACCAACGGAAATGAGCAAACGCTTTATTCGCTTCTGCCATTTTATGTGTATCGATTTTCTTTTTGAACGCACCACCGGTACCATTCAAAGCATCACGCAATTCCGCGAACAAACGTTCCTGCATAGAACGTTCACCACGTTTACGGGCAAACATAACCAACCAACGCAAAGCCAATGTTTGTTGACGATCCGCACGAACTTCGACCGGGACTTGGTATGTTGCACCACCAACACGACGCCCCTTGACCTCGACCGATGGTTTTAACGCATCAACCGCCTCCAAGAACAGGCTTAATTCATCTTTGCCATCTTTGGCCAAAGTTTTCAATTTATCCAATGCACCATAAACAATGTTTTCGGCAACTTCTTTTTTACCGTCCCACATAACAACATTGATACATTTCGCAACAACCAGATTGTTATATTTTGAATCTGGTAAAATTTCACGTTTTGTTGCAGCTTTACGTCTTGACATATTTTATTCCTTTATTTCTTCACCCAAGGGTCCACCCCGGATTACTCACCTGTATATCACAGATGTATTATTTTTTAACTTTTGCCCCATATAAAGAGCGACCTTGTTTTCTTGATTCGACACCCTTGGTATCCAAAACACCACGGATGATGTGATATTTCACACCAGGTAAGTCCTTTACACGACCACCACGAATCATAACCACACTGTGTTCCTGCAAATTATGTCCCTCGCCCGGGATATATGCGGTAACTTCACGTCCATTGGCCAATTTCACACGGGCCACTTTACGTTGTGCCGAGTTAGGTTTCTTTGGTGTTGTGGTGTACACACGTGTGCAAACACCACGTTTTTGCGGACTTGCCATCATATCAGGCGCAGTACTTTTGACTACTTTCTTTTTACGAGGCTTCCGAATCAGTTGATTTACTGTTGGCATTCAAAATCTCTTTGTTTTTACTTTACTTTTTTGTTTACACAAAACCACCCTATCAAACTTATTCCAAATGCACGCATTTGGTTATAAATCTGTAAAAAGTTCCGGTTTTCTGTATATTTTTGCACTTTCCTTACTTACACGGAAAGCAGACCCAGTATAACCCCCATTATCAAAATTGTCAAGGATTTTTCTGTTAAAACCCGCGGTTTTTCGCCTTGTCAAAATAAAAAACCACCAAATCCGCCATTTTGCGAAACCAAAACAACAAAAAAGCGGGAATCCCCGCTTTTTTTATTTTCAAACACTACTTATTGTACATATCAGTATTATTATCAATAGTAATACTATCTTGATGGACATTGCGAAGATTAACCCCATCTACATTAAGCGCAGAATCTTCCCCGCCAAACTCCCCACCTCCGTTATCAGTGTCATTATCTGACTTACTATCCTCATCATCGGGGGTATTATCATCACTTTTATTTCCATCACCAGCCACCAATTTATATCCACCATATCCCGCGGCGCCAACCGCACCCATTGTCCCCAATCCTACGTTCCTTAACAAATTTGGATTTGTTGGGGCTTTCGCTGCACCGCTGAAATCATTTACCGCAAAATCAATCAGTTTCTTCTTTGCATCATACTCTGCATAAAACCCTGACCTTCTCAGATTAGCCATTATGCCATCGACACCGGCTTTTTCTATACCATCAACATCCAAACGTGCAACATACATACCATCTGCCCTTAAAACTCGTTTTTCTATATTCCAGGTTTTATTTGCTGCCTTAAACACTCTTCTTGCCTGTCTCAAACGCATCCATTTTGCACCAACATTCTTTGGGTTAAAGATAAACCCGCCAATAAACACCGCCTTTTCAAGATTTCCAACAACCACATCTTTGGTCAATGGCATACTTGCCGACAACATATTTTCTACTTCAGAATCAGAAAAACCACACTGCCCCAGATTTGCCATTGCTTTATCAACGAAATCCAATTGTTCGTCATTCAAATCACCCACAACTTCATCCAGAGTACGGAAAAACTTTGTAAACGCATCTTTGGCACATTGTTTTTGCGATGCAAAACATTCCGACACGCCATCCGGAATTTTACACGCCTGGGCGGCCTCGACAAATTCTGTGGCACGTTTATTTGGTCGTGTTTCATAAAACCGGTTTATCCCTTCGAACGCTAAATCCGTGCCCAGGCCCAAACCTGCTTCCAAGAAAACAAATCCCAACGAACCGCCACTTAACACCGTCATTCCAACAACAAACGCCGTTCCACCAACAACCGTCACCGTTGTTTGTATATTTTTAACCGTCGCCGCATCATTTAATACACACTTGCCGGCCTCTTCATCCCAATGCGTTCCACCGGAAATCTGTTTTCCCAAATCCGCACAGGTGGCTTTATCCGGACCAACACAATATTTTCCATCAAATGACGCCGAACCGCCCGATTTGCGTTGCAACAACATACATTTCATACCAGATTTACCAATTTCTTTGGCCCACTCTTTGCCCTCGTACACATCGTCAAACACAAAATCAACATCCGTACCGTTTACGCTGCACGTCACCACATCTTCTGGCTTTCCGGCCATACCAGACGCCAAATTATCGGCATACGTCTTTGTTCCGTATTTGCAATCGAACGAATTAACCGCAATTCCTTGCAATTCCACATAGGTTCTTAATGTTTTTATCAAATTTACATCAAATACGGTTTGAATTTCCCTGAATGCGGTTGACATATATTCATACCCTGGATACATCCGAATATCACCGTTCCACGCGTCACCACCGGCCCAAATTCCCGGCATCCACATACGACAATAATTTGCGCCATTATCATAAGAATTATACGACGATTTCAAACTAAATTTAGATATCATATCCGCAACCGCCTTGCCCGACGCATAGCCCGACGCACACACAACATCGCACCCCGCACGACATTGATCTTCGCGGGTTCGATTGCGTATCAAACAATCGTTTTTCACATAATTTGATTCTGTTAATGCACAAATTCCCCTGATAACATTTTCTTCAATTGTTGAATCAGATGTATTACGTGTGCTCGCAAATTTAAAAGAATAATAATGTTTATTATCCGGCGTAGTGCATTTTATCCAATCATCACTTATTTCCGAACTGCATATAACACTGTGTCCACGCGCACGTGCATACTCAATCGCCAGACCATACGCCGTCCATTCAGAAACATTAACATCTTGGGCATATTGATTATTACCACTATGTTCGTGGCTCTGGGTTCTGACAAATTTTGTTCCACCAATTAGTGCATCATTACCGTGCGGATTATACCCACCGGTTTTACCGACAAAATCTTTTTGATCCAATGTTTCCTGGGTATTATATGTATAATCTTTGACAAACACATTATCCACACAATGGTTTGTTCCACCCGTCAAAGTATCACCCATACACACATTGTGATAAGTTATTCTGCCTAACATTTCACGAATTGGGTTTACAACATATCTGCGGCAATCATCTTTGGTTGTTAATCCACCCGCCAAACAAATAGCATTTAAATCTTGAACCGTTAATGGATTTTGTCCCTCTTTATAAATAAAATACGAACCATCCAACGATGAACGACCAACCTCGGATTCTTCGGTTTCCGCCAATTCATCATATTTTTCCAACATTGCATCAATCGCGGCCTGGGTTAAATTTCCATTTGGCGATAAACTTAAAAAGAAAGAACGCGGTATCCACATTTCCGGGGACGCGGTCCGATACCCGGCCACCCCACCAGATTTCACTCCATCCGCGAACGCAGACACAGACACCACAACACCAAACAATGCGCAAATTATTCTTTTCATTTCAATACCCCCGTGCATTTTGATGCCACATCCGCAACCTTTTTAATCGCAGATATTTGCGTCGCATTAAATACCGTTGCAACACCACTGGCCGCCGTAGACGCACCCGCCAACACATTCGCCGCAGTGTTTATATTTTTTTCTTTATCCCAATCTGAATCTGTTTTTTTACCCTGTGTCGCCAAGTCATCCTTACGCACACTTTCCGTATTCGCCACCGCCGATGTTGCCGTTCCCGCAACACCCGTCGTCGCACCAATAATCGACGATATCATTGCACCACGACCACGGGTATTTATCTTTGACACATCAACCGTTTCATACCCAGAACACGCATCTAAAATCCCGCTTGCCTCGGTAATGTCCACGCCTTCGATACGGGCACGCGCAATTGATGTTTTTAAATTCTGTACGGCCGCGCGACAATTTTTAATTTGCGTATCTAAATCCGCATCCACTTTGTTATTGCCGGCGATAATCGCACCCGCGATATTTGTTGCGGTATTTCCCGCCATCAATCCAGTTCGCCAATTACCCAATGTTTTGGATTGTTGACGCAATTCTTTGTATTCCGCCGCGCCAGTGCCATAATTTGGGTCTTGCTCCCACGTAGTAAAAAACGCATCTGCCACAGCTCTATCTTGCACCTGAACAGGTTTACTGCTCATATAATCATTATATTTCACACGTGCCTGGGAATCTTTATTCGCCTTGATAATACCAACCGTCAACGCGCCCGCCCCCAGGCCTGTTCCAACGGCCGTCACCGCGGTATTTATCCCCGCCATCTTTTTTAAATCAGACAAATTTTCATCAATTCCAACACACGCAGAATACGTCGCACGCAACGCGTCATCCAATTCCAATGTTTCGGCACTTGCCACAATCGGCGACAACATCGCAACAATATATAATAATTTTTTCATTACCTACATCTCTTGCTATATCCCCAGCAATTATATCATAAAAACGTTATACATAAAACAAAATTCCATAAAAAAACCGCCCAAGAATGGGCGGCCTTTTATTAAACATACTGTTTTATTAGAAGTCAATTCCGAATTTAGCACCAAAACCAAATCCATCTTGAACTTCCCAATTACCATCATTACCCGCAACAGGTACATGCTCAATATCTTTGGTGATATACGCACCAATAAACTTGGTCGCATCAAAGTTATAATTTGCACCAAACGTCAATTCCCAAGAACCAACAGTTGCTTTATCACTATAATGATCCATCAATTTTGTATATTCAGCCCCAGACACCAAATTCCAGTTTTGATTCAACAATAATTGACCATCAATACCGACGCGCAATATATGCAACCCTGTGTAAACATCATTATCCGCATCCCATTTGTTTTCATCCCAATTGAAAGATTCGGAATTCATATAATCCATCATCATATGTCCAGCCACAGTGAAATCATGCCCGACATATCCACCACGAACCCCGACCGTCCACAAATATTGTGTATGATCCTTATTCAAGAAAGAACCCTCGAAAAATCTGGTATGTTGACCATCGTTATACAACATTGGTCCAAAACCATATTCTGCAACAGCATCCAATTTCCAATTTACATCGTTAATCACACGATATGTCAATCCCAATTGTGCCACATCCCAATTGGCATCTTTGAACCAATCTTCTTGGGAAATACTTGTTGCAATTTTCGCGGTAAACCTGTCGGTAATACCATAACCAAATTCTTCGCCAATCGTCATTGCGTCAACATTAGAAGTCGCCGTTTCGACACCAGTTAAACTATAAAAATGTCCAGCCTTTGGCATATATAATGGATTGCCATCAATAACCCCAGCGTTCGCAGCAGATACAGCGAATACAGCAACCAACGAAGATAAAGCTAATTTTTTCATGAATATTCCTTTCCTTTTGTTAATCTGAATAACAGGAATTTTGTCCCTGTTACTACCATTTTACTATGTTTGTTTTCCCAGGTCAAAAAAAAGATAATTTGCATATCACCGGTTTTTGTGTTATAATTCGCCCAGATTTTTTCAAATAAATTTACACACCACCAACCCCAATACACACACGCATTTCATTAAAAATTTTAATAAATTTATTTATAACAAAAAAATATGCCTGACAAAATCAAGCATATTATTTTTTTAAATTTTTAATCTCGCGCCAGTCAGCGTGATTTTTTAAATGTTCTTCATAAGTATTTGAAAATTTATGTCCACCATTACCGTCCGCCACAA
>JAFSST010000061.1 GCA_017450905.1 Alphaproteobacteria bacterium | reverse complement strand
GTGGAATCGGTTGCGTAGTTATCCGGCAACCCGTATAGGTTGTTGTTTATGATTACAATGGTCTCGTTGCAATTCACCGTATTTCCATTGGGATAATCGATGGTATCGGAGGCACCCGTTAAATTATTAGCCCCAACGCAAACTAATTGCGGGTTGCCGTTCTGTTCGTTAGTAGCAGGTATTATGCGGTTGAAATCATTAACATCACTTGGCAGGCATATGCCATTATTTGTGTTGCCTGTTGCACAGCATGCACTGGTGCTTCCACTACTGCCAAGGAAATTATCGTTATCGCTAGCATTGCTGTTATTGCTAAAACAACAATTGGTTGTATTCTCATAAATTGTCATTATTGTATTATGGGTTGGGCAATAACGATTGTCGCCAGTGGTTATGTATTCATTGTTGCCAGTGATGCATACGGGCTCGTCATCATTGTTATACGCAATGTGACCGGTGCAACGTGATGGCACGCAACTTTTTGCACTGTCTTGTGTGCCGGTGTTTGTCGCAAACCATGACATAAGTGTTTCGTAACCATCCTTGGGGGCTATGATTCTGTTTTCGGTGGGCATACTTGCCGGATTATACTGACAATTACCCCATATACGTTCGGCGATTCTGCATTCTGCACACTCTGTACTCATCTCACTACCACCACAATCGTCCTGGCAAATATCAAATGGGGTTGATTGTGAATACAGTTCGTTATAAAAATTATCCACGCCTTGCAATTCCATGATATTGACCGTCTCGTTCCCGGCACTGGCAACACAGGACAAAACCTCGTTCCAACAGGAAATACGTAACAAAATCGAGTGGCGATTTGGCGATGTTTGTATGTTTTGGCACAATCCAAAGTTACTGGATATTGAACGACATGATTGAATGATACAGTTACGACCAACCTGGGTGCAACTGGACAAAATGGTTTCAAACGTCTTGTTCGTTGCGATATTGGACATACCGGTTCCCCAATTAGTGTCATCCAATAATGCCGAACACGAATCCTTTACCTTTGTGCACATATTATTTGCCGTTACATCCGCCGATACACCAAATACTGATAACGCACGTGCATCAAAATTCGTAATCGAATCGGCGGCGTTTGTTAAACATTGGGTCGTCAGGGTTGTGCAGGCCTGGCGTATTTCTTCCATTTTTGCATCCTGGGCCAGTTTGATTTTTGCCAACGCATCTTCTAAAAATTCAGACCACACCGTATCCGCGATATCCTGGCAATTTTCCGTTGCCGGTTCCAACAGCGATTTCTTTTTATTCAAAAATGTTACAAAGGTGCTGTTGTTTGAAACGGTTGTCCATTTCTCGCCCGCGGATGGACGTGTAATCAGGTTAGATAATTCGGATAATTCCGCACTCAGGAAGGCCTCGCCGGTTGTTGGATCGATGTATTTACCACTCATATCCAAACATTTGCCCATATCGGCCCCACAAATAGTTGTGTCGGTTAACATATCCAACATTTTCTTTTTACATGTTAAAATGTCATCAGAATTACGCTTTTGATATGTGTCCAAACGCGAGATGTCCAATAAAGCACTGCTCTCGAATACGCGGGTTCGGGCCTGGTCGGTTTGGGTTTGATATGCCTTGGCCACGGTGGTGCAATCCTGTTCGATTTGCATTTGATATCCGGATTGTGCGATTTCAAATTCATCATCGGAACAAACCTCCATCGCCATTTCACGACAAACGGGCAATGCCGCATTATACAGTGCCGTGCCGTTTTTGGTCGCCGTAGATGCACCCATAAAGGAATCAATCGTGTCAAACGCCGAATCGGAATTCAATGATAATGATATTGCACCCAATCCCAATGAATCATCACTGGAATCAAAAGCCTTGTTCAGTTTTTTGGAAATATCTTCCAACATTTGTTTGGATTTTGTTTTATCTTCGGTTGAATAAAATGCGTTTTCGCCCTCGGTCGCGGTAAGCATCGCCTGGACATCTTCGGCATCCATATTCACCGTCAATAATCGTTGATTGAAATCCAACATTTTATCTTCGACCTGGGCCAATTGTTTTTTTACCCCGTCAAATTCGTTGACACGTGATGAACACGCACAGCGTTTCAGTTGTGAATCCTTGTTTGCACAAAATTCATCCATACATTGATTATACACTTCGCGGCAACGGGCATAGTTTGCCATTATCGCACCCGATTCGATTGTTGCGGCACGTGAGCGGCGGATTGCTGTCTTGGTCGTTGCGGAACGCCCGGTCGGTGTTGTGGTGGTTGCCCGAATTATACCACGTGTTGCGTTGCCGCCCGATGATTGCATTGACGCACGTTCGGCGGTCGGAACAACGATTGCGTTTCGTGTTGTTTTTTGGGATGCGGTGGTTGTGCCACGTTCGGAAACGCCACGCCCAACAGTCGTTCGAACAGGGGCCGTTGCACGTGTTTGTGTGGTGCGGTTTGACGATGTTGTGCGTGCAGATTGGGATGAAGTTGTTTTTTCACGCCCCGCCATCGATGTTGATGTTCCGCGTCCAGTGTTTCCACGGACTGTTGTGTTTTGACCAGGGGATACGGTTTTTTGTCGGACATTTGTTGTGCTGTTTGTCGCATCACGCCGCACGGCGGCACGCACAGTGTCGTCCATATCAGTCGCCCCAGTTGCACGAAATGCAAGCAACCCAAGGCTTACAGCAAAAAATAGTTTAAAACCTTTCATCCCTTGTATTGATATACTAGCAAAATAATGAAATTCTGGGCAAGCGGAAAATACATTTTTTTGGTGCGGATAGGGGGACTTGAACCCCCACGGATTTCTCCACAGCATCCTTAGTGCTGAGCGTCTACCAATTCCGCCATATCCGCATTTTGTTCATAAAAATCTTTCGGCATTTTACAATATCCATTTTTTTTTTCAATCATTTTGTGATATAATGCAATCATAAGTAATTGTGCAAGCAGGGGGAAAGCATGAAAAAATACACAACTGGTTGGACGGTAAGTTTGGCGGTTCTAATGCTGTTTGGGGCAAATGCAAATGCCGCAGGGACCTATTATATGGGTAATTATCAATCGCCCCAGCAAAACTATTCAAGAATTGGTTATGCATCAATGCAACGCCCCGGGAATGGTTATGCTAATTACGCCCAGGACACCACATATACCCGAACACGTGCGGTTGTTCCAAACAATAATGTGTATGTCGGAAATCAATATGCCGCGTATCGAAATGGTGATGTTCAATCGCAACAAACACAAACGACTGTTCGTGCGGCGGCCCCGGCAAAAAGTAATTCAGGATTCAAATTAAATGCGGGTTTGAATCACGAATTCGCAACGTGGCGTTTTGATATGAATAACACGGGCAGTATTTTGCATTATGACAACATTCGTTGGAATGTTTTGGATGCAACCGGTCAATATGATTTTGCAATCGGTAATACGCCTGTGCGTGCCGAATTAGGACTTAAATATGGTTGGCAATTTGGTGATTCAACAATGGTTGATGATGATATTTCAAACGGTGGGTATTTGATAACCGAATGGAATGATTGGAACGACATCAATGGTGACACCTTGGTTCAGGCCGATGAATTGACGTATATTGGGCAACAGGTTGGACACGCGTTGTCGGTCGGAACCACCGATGGGGGCAGTATGTTGGGATTGAATGCTGGTTTTGGTTTGACTGATTTCTTTCGGGCGGGAAATGTGCGTTTTACGCCATCAATTGGGTATCGTTATTTGAAATATAAATTGGAAACTAAAAACGATTATGGATTGACAATTGATACTGGTTATTGTGGTTCAACAGGACGCGGAACTGATGAAATTCAATGTGATCCGATTGTTGTTTTACAATACGGCAATTCGCAACAGGTTTTGTGGAATCCTGAAACGAACCAATATGGTTTTATGGTTATAAACGGAACACCAAACGGTGTCAGTACGGGCGGAACATACGCCTATCGTTTGCCAGGGGTCAGCCATTCGTATGAAGTTGAATGGATGGGGCCATATTTGGCAATGGATATGGTTTATGATATTAACCAATATAATGCCGTGAACGGTCGTGTTGAAATAGGTTTGCCAATGTATACCGCGACCGGCGACCAACCATATCGTCCGGATTGGCAACATCCAAAAAGCGTGGAAGACAAGGGTGGTTTTGGTGATGCGTGGCATCTGGGATTGGGTGCAAATTACTTGACGGCACTGACGGACAGTGTATCATTATCGTTTGGATTCACGTTTGACTATTATTCGGTCAAGGGTGCCGAAGCGAACACTTATTTGAACGCATCGTATTATAATGACATTTATAATACTTTGTTGGCGGAATATATTGCGGCGGGTTATAACCAGGCATATATGGATGCAAATGATCCGACCGCACAAAGTATAAACGAAATGAAAACAACGTGTCCTGGTTGGGTTTGCAAATCAGGGGGCGAGGTTGATTCCGTATATCGTTCGTTGGGTGTTCGTGTCGGAATTAACACAAAGTTTTAAAGGGTATTTGTAAAAAATGAATTTTGTTGGAAAGTTTTTGGTTTTATTTGGTGCGTTGATTTTTATGAACGCACCTGTTTTTGCCGCATCTTTGACGGGGCGTGCAAATGTTAATGTTACCAGTGATACCGCCACGAACGCAAAAAATATGGCTTTTGACGAGGCCAGACGGCAGATAATTCGTGATGTGTTATCAAATTATTCTGATGCAAATACGTTACGGGAAGTGTTGAAAAATGAAAAATCCGCGGTTTTAACAAATCTGATAAGCACGTCCAGTATAACTGGTGAACGACTGTCGGATACGACATATTCTGCGGTCATTGAAATGACACTGGACCGTGCGGCGGCCCAATCGTGGATGAACGAACACGGTATTCAAAATTGGATTGGACGCGAAGAAAATGTTTACGATGCATCGCAAATGGTGGTTACACTTACCAACAAAATTTCTGATTGGGCATCTGTTCGTGGAATTGCCGCATCAAACGATATTGATTTGAACACTACGTTAATAGATGGAAATCAAATATCTTTCTTGATACCGGTATCAAAGCGTGGTGCGTTGACGATTGCGTTACGTGATGCGGGTTGGAAATATCAGGATCGTGATGGCGTTTTGCACATTTTCAGATGATTTATTTCTTGACGACAATGGGTGATTTTTTTAACATTTCCGACACGGAAGTGTAATTATCGTTTTAACCAAAAGAGAAAAAAATGAAAAAACTGTCTTTGTTTTTGTGTGCGGCGGTTTTACCCTGCACGGTGTTTGCAGCCGATGATGATTTGGCGGGCAAAGAATTGATTTTAAACATTCGGCGTATTGGGGCTGATTTATCGAAAACTCAAATTGGCCACGCACGTGAGTATTCAAATTCCCCGATATCGGCATTAAACACCGACAGCCAGGATTTTATCAAGGGTGTATTTGATACGGCGTTGGAATATACACATAATCGTTTAAATTGGGACAACAGTTTGTTTGCTGAATATGGAAAAACAACATTAAGACCGGTTGATGGTCAACGAACAACAAATGAAAATGCGGACAAAATCTTGTTCGCCAGCAATTTATCCTATGCCTGTTGGGATTATGATGCGTTCAAACTGGGGCCTATGGTTCGTGCATCGTATGAAACCGAATTTGAACCGGCGGCGAATACATCGAATCGTTTAAAGGTTGCACGTGCGTTTGGCGGTTTGTCGTTGTTTGATGCGAAAATAGTAAAAACACTTTATTTGGCGGGCGTATACGAATATGAATTTACCCACGTTCATAATCCGGTCAGCAAATTGGCCGCGGAACTGGGATGGCGTTTGGAATACGATATTCGTGAAGGTGTTCGGTTGTCAACCGATGGTTATTATCGTGAATATCTGGATTATTCTGAATATGTCGGAACGGATTTGAGACGTGATTTAAGTGCAACGATTCGTATGGATACAAATTTGTGGGGTGCGTTTACAATGGGGCCTTATGTTCAATATCGTTTGGCCAAGGCACGTGCCGAAGATGTCTATGGCAGCAATTTGACCATTGGTATATCGTTTAATTACATTACTAAATTTGGCTTGCGTTAATTAGTGGTTATTGTATGTGGTTAGTGGTTTGTGTCGCCTAGGCTTTGCTACGGCGAGACTTTGGTGTTGTGGTTCGTTATACCCTGCAAAAAAACAATGTCACCCCGCACTTGATGCGGGGCCCAGGTAAATCAGATGCAGTTCGCCTGTGGCGAACACTTTTTTATTCACTGGATTCCGGCTCTGCGGCCGGAATGACAAAAGCGAGAAAACCGGAGGAACTACACACTAACCACAAACTACTACTCACTATTTTTCCCTTGCACGTGATTTTATTTTGTGCGAACGTATATTCGGACAGGAAGCAAAGGGAAAAAATGTATTATCGTATGATGAAAATTTCAGAAAATGGCAGAAAGCTAGAGAGAGAGAGAGAGTAAAACGCCTGGCGGCGTGAGCTGTTTAATTCTTGGTTTGGTTGCGTTTTGTTTTTGTTCCCAAAATTTATTTGCAAGCAATTGTTCGATTACCTGGAGTGGCAACGATCATTGTTATATTCAAAACAATTCTAACCAATGCAATAGTCAATCAACTTGTCTTAATAATATTTGTAATATTATGTTTCATCAGCGTTTGGACGTTGTAACAGGAGGTGTTATAAATGAGGGCGAGACAAGATATTTTAAACATTTTACTTGTGGGGCGGGTACACACTGTTATTACACGCACAGGCACGAGAGTTTTTGTGATGGCACCAATCAACACATAGAATTTAATAGCAACGAGCAATTTGTGTGTAAATCAAACGAGAGACAATGTTCGGATTTTCCTTTATACGGTGTAAATGAATTGTGGTATTTTGACCAGCGTTTTGTTCAAGCCGATCAAATTGGAAAAGTGTATTTTAATAATAGAACAGAGTATTCTAATTACAATGTGATGTGCGGTTTTCAACGCCAAAACGTTTCATATCAACGTTGTTTAAATGGAACAATAACAGTAGGCGGAGATTTGTATAATGGTAGTATTGCAAGCGGAGTCCGTATTGTTAATAATACCGCACCATTTTGTAATCACAGTCCGGAAATTGATTATAGCCAGACTCTTGACACCAGAAAGAAATACACTTGTTATCATTGTAAACAAAATTACGTCTTGGAAAATAATGGTGCCTGTCGGTGTCCGACCGAAAATGGTTTTGTAGAAAATACCACTGATTGGACTTGTGCTTGCCCGGATGGGCTCACAGAACAGATTGTTGATAGTGTGAATAAATGTGTCGTTGATGCAGGTGTGCAATACACCGATTCTACCGGGGTGTTTACGCTGTCCAATAATTCAGACGCTTGTTCAAGATAACGTGTCTATTTTATAACGCTGAATTCGGTTGTTGTTGCGTTGCCGTTTGAATCGGCAACGCTTAATTTATGTTTCCCGGCTGAAACATTATATTGAATTGTTTCGCCGGATTTTGTTGAACCCAATGTTTTGTCGTCCATAAACCAAAACAGTTTTGCGTTTTCATCCGATGAAATCCCCATAAATGCAATCGGTTCAAAATCAGAATCTGATGTTATCACGATACTGGTGTCGGGAATCGGCGAAACTATTATTGGTTCGTTTGACTCGTTTTCTGTTTCGGGTATTTCACAGCCTGGAATAAACGCCGGTGGTGTTTTGCGGCGTATGCCCGCCCGGCGAAACATATCCAGATATTCCGAATCCCAAAACTCAAAAACTTCTAAATGCGTTGTTTTGGGATTTGTGTCGCATGCACGCAATCCTGTTGCGTTATCAATCGCAATCAATCGATGGACGGTGTTTCGTTTGATTGGTGATTTGCCAGGAATAAAATATGATGCAATTTTCTGGGGGCAATATGTTCCCGCAATACCGCCGCCAACCGCACACATATCAACACTGATGACGTTTAACCCAGGGGTTAAAAAATCGTTGTTTTGAACGTCTTGTCCAATTCCAGAATAATAATTTGCAACCGTATCCACCAATGCAAAATATATAGGGGCGGCGACCCGGGCCCCACTAAATGAATTATTCGGGGTGCCATCAAAATTTCCAACCCACACGACTAAAACAAAGTCGCCAAATATACCCGCGGTCCACGCATCACGATATGATGACGATGTTCCGGTTTTCCAATAATGCGTTAACGTTTTGGACAATGATTTGGCGAACGGGATTTTTCTTGTTGGTGGTGGATTGTGCGATAACATATCCATTGTTAAAAAGAACGCTTCTGGCGAAAGTATGTGTGCCAATGTTGATTCAGAATCTGATGTTGTCATTTTTATTTTGCGTCTGTGCCCCAGGTTTGCCATTGTGGCATATATGTCCGCCAATTCCATCATTGATACTTCGGCCCCGCCCAGGGCGATGGATACGCCATAATGATTAGGAGATTTCAGGTTAGACACCCCGGAATCGGTTAACAGTTTATAGAAATTTTTTACCCCGATTTCACGAACCAGATTTATCGCAGGAATGTTTCTGGAATGGGTCAGGGCATCCCTGGCCAGAACAGGACCATAAAATTCGTTGTCTGAATTTTCCGGTGCATAAACACCAAAATTTATTTTTGTATCTTTTAATAACGTCATCGGGTGAATTAAGCCGGCATCAATGGCGGCGGCATAAATCAATGGTTTTAATGTTGACCCGGGACTGCGGCGTGCCCGGACACCATCGTTTTCGCCATATATTGTGGTATCATTATAATCAACCGACCCAACATAAGATAACACATCCATTGTTTTATAATTTAATAAAATCGCCGCCGCATTTTTTACACCTAAACTTTTGCGGCGAGATATTTCGTTACGAACCGTGTTTTCGATTTTGCTTTGCAATTCCATATTGATTGTTGTGTTTATTCGTGGCACAGGCGAAAAATAGCGTGTGTTTAAATTCGCCACAAAATGCGGTGCCAAAAAAGCCGTGTTTCCGATTCGGTTTGACTGTAACGGCATATTCGCCAAAAAAAGTAAATTTGTGTCATTGGGGTATTTTTGTAACCATTTTTTAACCAAATCAATTCGCATATTCCCAATGTTTTGTAAGCCTTGGGCGGTGTTCAGTCCCCGCTTAATCGGATTTTGTGGAATTGTTGCTAATGTGATTGCCTCTATCTTTGTAAGTTCCGATGCGGGTTTTCCGAAATAAATCAACGATGCGGCACCAATGCCTTCGATGTTTCCACCGTATGGTGCCAGATTCAAATACGCATTTAGAATTTCAGATTTTGTGTAAAATAAATCCAAATAAATTGACGCGGCAATTTGTGCCAGTTTACCACCGATAGTCTTGGTGTTTATTTTGTATTTAAGTCGTGCAACCTGCATCGTGATTGTTGATGCACCAACCGGTCTGGGGGACCCGGATAAATACTGTTTTGTTGCACGAATAATTGATACGGGGTTTATACCAATATGATGGTAAAAATGTTTGTCTTCATATAATACAACTGCATCTTTGATGTGCTGGCTGATTTCTGGGTGTGGGGTGTAAATTCGGTATTTGTCATCGGAACTTAATGTTAACCGCAATAATTTATTATCGCTGCTGAAATAGGCACGCGAAAAATCAAAATTGTCCAACAGTGGCGGAATAAAACAAACCTTGATGAACGCCCATACACCAACAAGGGTTGTCGTAATAATCGCAACACGCCTGAATATGCGGTGTATAAATATACGTTTATTCCGTTGCATTTGAAACCGTAAACTGACCAGATGTTCCGATCGCGTTTATCCCAGGGTTATACATATCGTGTGCGGTTATCGCTGGAATCGCAAATTTCCCAGCAACAGAAAGTTGGGCCCGATATGAAAATGTTACAGGACTGCGTGTCAAGGGGGCGTATATCAAAATTCTGTCTTCGCGAATTTCGTTAAAATCCATTTCGCCATTTAATGTATCAACAACCGGAACGAATCCACCAGGCAACAAATCAGTAATTACCGCGTTTGACACCGTATTTGTGGCACCACGTGTTCGGACCGTGATTTTTACGTCAACAATATCACCGATGTTCCCAGAATTGATTTCATCGCCGTTAACGTCATAGTATTTGCGTGAAATATCGATACCATTTGATACAGGAGATGTTTTCCGGGGAAAGCCCTGGGATACAACGGTGTAAAATAATTTATCGTCATTATTACAATTTGGGCATTTTATACGTAACTTGGTCGAATCGTTTGCGAATTTTGAAATCAAAATGCCCGCATCAATGTCGGTTTCTTGTTGGGTGTTGTCAACAAACACAGATATTGATTCCATATCGTTTGATTTATTGGATGTTCCACCAACAAAAGACATAATTATTGCCGCGGAATTAAACGAATCATAATCGCCGCCGTTAATATAATTTTCAATGTTCAACGACGGTGCCAAAGATGTTTTATCAAAATAACGCACACCCAGATACGTATGGATTGCATCGTTTGCAACATTGTTATCAAACATAGAATTGTAAACAAATCGACCAAGGCCTTCGGTTTTATATTTTTCGAATAAATCGTTTGCTTTGTCCGTTTGCTTTAACATTTTATAGGATGCGGCGATATAGGACGCAACCAATTTGTTTTTCCAATCTTTAACATTTTCGTCCAAGTATTCTTCTAATGATTCAATATAACTGGTTGTAACATAATCATTAACACTTAAAACATATATCGCAAAAGCCTTGGCGTTTGCATCTTTTTCAGAAGTTGTGTTTTGTCCCGCATACGTTCGCAAAAAATCAATTCCGCGGCCAAACATATTTTGTGGAACCGAAAATCCGGCACTGCGTGCCATCGTTAAAAAATTCATTACATAGGCGGTTATATACGCGGTCGTTTCGTCAGAAATGTTTTCCGATGATTCCGTGTGCGATGTCCATAAACCAAATGAACCATCGTCATTTTGGCGATTGATTAACGTTTGTATAGTTTTGCTTATATTGTTTTTCGAATTTTCGTAATTTGTTCCAATCAATTTATCTGATGGCATTAAAACATACGGTATGGTTTTAGATACCATTTGTTCGGTGCATGAAAATTCGTAATTCTTTAAAAACATCATCAATGGATAGGTAAGCACAGACGATGATTTCGACACATATAACTTTCCATTAAAGTTTTCCGAATACATATTTTGTTTGCCGATTTTTACCGTTGTTTGTTCGGTGTTCAAAACACCTGTTTTTATGTTGGTTGTTAACCCGGAAGTCGGTCGAATAGAAATATCGTTTGATGCACGCCGAGATGCCAATCTGATATGTTTTTGATTCAATAAATCCGTGGATATGTTCAACGTGGCAACGCCCGGATTTGGTGCGACAGATACATCAAATGTCCAAAGTTTTTCGGTGTTTTCCGGAACGGTCAAAACATCATCGTCTAAACGTGTGATGTTCAAATTATCTGATGTGGAAACCTTGCTGAATACCGTGGCTAAATCGCCAGAATCAGGCAAATTGTTCGATATAATCGTATTAACATTAAATGTATCGTTCGGTGCAACAAACACGGGCGTTGTCATCGAAAGCATTATCGGTGATTGAACCTTGGTTTCGGCATCGGCGGAACCAATCGCACCAGTGTTCGCCGCAATCGCATATATACGTAACGAGCCGTTAAAGTATTCCGGTATGTTAAAAACAATGGTTTCGGATTTGTTTGCCTTGGTTTCTATTATCCCGGAATAAAACACAACTGGCGGCAAGTTTTTTCGGCCAAACGGGTTTGTCAGCGGTGTGTCCAAAAATGCGGAGTCCGCAAAATCACCACCACCTGTTTTGGCGACCTGGGTCAATATATTGTATTCGGGTAACAATAACGATAATATCTGATGTGTTTCAACCTGGAGAGCGGCCTTTTGGAAAAAGTGTTTAATTGGGTCAGGCAGGGCGTAGTTGGCAACCTGTAAAATTCCGGTGTTTACGGCAAATACCATAACGCGTGCATCCTTGTCAGTGATGTATTTTGTGATGAGTTTGCTGTCGCGAACGATGTCAGGTGTGTGGATTTTTATGTTTATTTTTCTGTTGTCTATGTTTGTCTTAAATGGTGCGACCGCATACGTATAAGGTGTTGTAAAAATATCACGGCTGTTTATGTCGCGAACAAACGAAACATTTACGTAACCGGTTCCTTCGAAATCCGCGGGCAGTTTAATTTTTTGAACAGAACTGGTTGTTTGGGCATTAAACCATTTGTATGCATAAACCTTGTTGCGTTCTATTGTTATAATCCCAGACCCGGCGTATGGGGCGGTGATACCAACCTCGATTTCTTCGCCAGGTTTATATTCACCCGAATTTAATTTTATTTGTAATTCTGCCTGGGATGTTTGACGCAATTCGGTATTTTCATCGGCTGCAACAAAGTATTCAATGTTCGTCAGCAAATTGTCGTTTTCATCAACCAATTGCAGAAAATATGTTCCACCACTTGTTGTGTCCAATGATAAATCAGTCCCCGTGCGATGAACGGTAACGGACGATTGGCTGATTATTTCATCGTGTGAAACACTTTGATATTTGTAATTATTATTGTAATCCTTGATTAAACTGATTAAGTTTTCCCGTTTGATTAAACGTATATTCAGTCCGGATAATGTTACCGGTTCGCCCTGATTGTTTATCGCCAACAGTTTTACGTGTCGCGAAGCGTTACGCTTTACGTATTTCAAATCAGAATCACAATGATACCCAACCAGTGTATCTAAATTCGATACGCGGGTTTGCAAGACGGTCTGGATACTTTTACCATCGCCGGCCTCGAATCCGTTGACGTTCAGTGTTAACATATATGTGCCAATTGGTATATCATTATCAAAATGAATTTCCAATTGTGCATTACCATTGTCGTCTGTGCGGGTGTCTGTTGGCTTAAATGAAAATGTTTGTGCGGTTTGGGTGAATTTTCCGGACATAACGCCATCTGATGTAAAATTGGGCGTGAATTTATATTCCTTGTATTTATCAAATGTAAAATCCATTGGTCGCAATACAGCCGTTCCAGATACCTTGCGGTTTGTTGCAGGGGTGCCATACAAATTGTTCAATGACACGTTTGCAATAACAGTGTTTGGTGCCATCCATCCGTTTGCGGGCATATCCTTGATTGTTGCCATAATTTTCATTGTATCTGGGATAAATTCCTGGACATCAAATGTTGTAATACCAATCGTATCCTGGGTTCGACCTTGTTTGTTTAATGAATAAACCGTTGCCTTGTATTGACCAAGCCTTGCCCCGTTATCCAATTTGTGGACGACATCAAACATCCCATCCGATGCCAGAGAGATTTTCCGTTCGACCAATACGCGACCACGCGAATCAGTTATTTCAACCCTGACAGGTATATCCGCGACCGAAGAAAAGTTTTTATTTTCAACTACACATCCCAACACAACTGTTTCCCCGGGACGATAAATACCCCTGTCTGAAAAAACAAACGCATCAAGTGGCGTAGTGTGTGACGCATACGTGCCACCAACATCAAATTTAGAATATTCGGCAACTTGTTTCATATCGTTACTGTATGGAATAAAAGACACATCGGTCCCCGATTTCGCAACGATTGCAACCGGTTCTTTCTCGTTTCTGTATTCATCCCACGCAAAGTTAGGAATATCAATCGCCCCATCGGAATTGGTAACGCCGGCCCATACAGGATACCCATTTCGTCCCAAAACACTGATGTCAACATCCTGTGCCGGTTTTCCCGACCCCAGGTGCGACACAAACAATGTTGATGATTTATCCAAATTGATTTTTCGAATAATTCCCAGGTCGGTCAACATTATCAATCGTGCATCACCATATTCCGCATCGTTTTCAGTTGTTCCGGTTTTTATTATAAATATGCCTGTTTTGTCATTATGCGTGCGATTCAAATACTCGTCCAAATTAAGCGGTGCATAATTTACGCGATTCATTGATTTGTCTGCAAAAGGTATCTTTTTTCTGAACACCACCGACATATCATACGCATCAAATGACCAACTGGATTTAAATTCGACCCCTGAAAACAAATTGTATGTCTGGGTAATCAGATGATTTATTTCGTTTTCTTCTATTTTATACAAATTTACAAATGCGGTATCAACGCCGCCACGTGCAACAATAGTTAATTTTTTGTCGCCCGCCATAGACAACAAAACCCCATCGCCCGCGATTTTTACGCTGCGTTTCGGATATGATACAGATAAAACCTTGGCCAAACCATTTTGTATGGAAAATCCGTTTGATGACAAGAAATTCGGTTTTACAGTTACATAAATGTAACGCGGAACATTATCGGTTACATCATACGAAAACGCATATTGATATGTCCCAGATGGATTTACAAACTCGACCGGTTTTATTGTCAGTTTTTCAGATTTTCCAATCACATCATTTGTTATTTCATCGGTCGCCCAGATGTGAACATCCTTGTTGTTTTGTTCGTCTGTGTTTGCATATTTAGGCAATAAATACGCATCAATATAACGTCCCCAACGAATGTTCTTGTTTGCCGGTGCAGTCAGATTTATCAAAATCAACTGTTGCGGATTGCCGTATCTGTCATCGGCCGATATGGTCGTTAAATCAGATATTTTAAAGAAATTATCTTGGGCTGCTATTGTTGCGTTTGCGGTTATCTTTTGGGTTTTTGAATGTCCGTCTGCGGATTCAATGCGGTTTAACTTTAAACGCAAAGATTGTGGTTCGTTCGTAACAACCAAAGGTTTTGTTTTTATGATTGCGGTTCGCTTATACCGGTCAAAATTGACGTGAAAATCAATTCGTTTCCCGTCAAGGTTCATTGATATTTTGTCCACAAAATCATTCGTTTGAATTTGGTGGTTAAAAGAAACAACCGCAACACCAATAACAGATTTTTGACCATCTGGGGCCGGGTATATATCAAAAGAGTCAACTGTTGCCGCAACAGGTGATGTTTCAAAATGAATTTTTGTTGTATCCGGATGAACATCGGACGAAAACAGTTCGGAATCAATTTTTACATAAAAATCCGTTCCGCTGGGCCAATCCGACATAGGGGTAAAAACAATCTCGTTCGGGGTTGGCATTGACCATTTGCCATTGACGTTTGGAACAATCTTGATGCTTCTTTCTAAAAGATGTTCGTTGGTGTCGTATTTGAACGCCGGATTGTATGGGCCGGAAATAAAATCATAAGATATGCGAACCGCATCCCCAGATTTCATTTCGCGATTGTTGTTAACTTCGGGTAAATCATTCAGAATAATTGCCGATTTATCATCAGAAAAACCAGCCGCAGACGGTTGATTTACCGATGCCTTTAATCGTGTAACATCGCTGAAATACGTTTGAACACCGTAATAAATCGCCGCACCAAACGCCACAAAGGCAACACATACGCCCAAAACCCGCAGCGTTACAGGGAATTTTGATACCGAAAATTTCCGTTTGTCTGACATATTTGCAACAAGATAATTGGTTAACCCTTCTTGCCAGGTATGTTAGATTTATAAAAATGAAAAAACAAGTATTTTTAGTTGCGTTTTTGTGTCAATTGTCAAGCGTTGAAAAAATGCTTGATTTTTCTGATTCTTTGTCATATTATACGGGCACGCACACAAAAGTGCGAAGAACACAGTTACCAATGGGTATTTCTGTCCGAATGCGTTCGGTTTTACGCCCCAGGTAGCGAGGATAACAACAGAAATAAAAGGATATATCATGGCATTGCCAACTTTTACTATGCAACAATTAATGGAAGCCGGTGTTCATTTTGGACATCATACACGCCGTTGGAATCCGTTGATGACACCGTATGTTTATGGGGTCAAGGACAAGATTCATATTATCAATTTGAATAAGACAGCACCGTTATTGCATCGTGCTTTGGTCGCACTGGAAGCGATTGCGGCCGCCGGTGGCAAGGTTTTATTCGTTGCAACAAAACATCAAGCAAAAGATATTGTAAAAGATGCGGCTGAACGTTGCGGTCAGTTTTATGTAAATAATCGTTGGTTGGGTGGTATGTTGACCAATTGGACAACGGTTTCACAATCTATCCGCCGTTTGAAAAAAATGGAAGCCGACATTGAAAACGCTGAAAAACTTGGTTTGACCAAGAAAGAAGTTGGTGTTATGACCAAAGAAGTTGCAAAATTACGCGACATTTTCGGTGGTATTTTGGATATGCATGGTGTTCCCCAGGTTATGATAGTAATTGATGTTCCACGTGAATTGAACGCTGTTCGTGAAGCGAAAAATCTGGACATTCCGACAATTGCTATCTGTGATACTAATGCAAATCCTGAATTGGTTGATTATCCGGTTCCGGGTAATGATGATGCGGCACGTGCAACACAATTGTATTGTGATTTGTTCGTAGATGCGATTTTGTCTGGTTTGGAAAAACGTTTGGGCGGTGCGGCCGGTAAAAAGGTTGAATCTTCGATGGCCGATGCGAACGATGCGTTGGAAGACGAAATCAAAGAAAAAGAAATGAAACAAAAATCAAAAACTTCCGAAGCACGTGCGGAACGCCGTGGCAAATTGGCCGAAAAAGCGGCGGCAAAATAATTAAACTTGTGTCCCAGGTGGCGATTAAAGCAATCAACCTGGGACAAATTCATATTTAATACAAAGGGGGAAAGTTATGGCAGAAATCACAGCAAAATTGATACAAGAACTGCGAACAAAAACATCTGCGGGTATGATGGATTGTAAAAAGGCCCTGGCTGAAACAAATGGTGATATCGAAGCGGCGGCTGATTGGTTGCGTCAAAAGGGTATTGTAAAGGCGGCATCCAAGGCTGGTCGTGTGGCGGCATCTGGGTTGGTTACGGTTGTAAAATGCGACAATATGGGATGTGTTGTTGAATTGAACGCTGAAACTGATTTCGTTGCAAAAAATGACAAGTTCCAAAAATTGGTTGCTGATGTTGCAAACAAGGCTTTGGAATTATCTGGTGATTTTGATGCAACATTGAACGCGGTCAAGGATGATATTGCGGCGACAATCGCAACAATTGGTGAAAATATGAGCCTGCGCCGTATTGCCAAGGTTAATGGTGACCATATTTTCAGTTATATTCATAATGCGTTGGTTCCGGGTATGGGACAAATTGGTGTTGCGGTCGCAATCAATGGTGATTCCGACAAAATTGCGGAAATTGGTCCGAAAATCGCTATGCACATCGCGGCGAACAAGCCTGAATTTATGACAATCGCGGACGTTGATGCGGCGGCGGTTGAACGTGAAAAGAAGGTTTTCATTGAATCTGGTGCAACCGCAGGCAAACCAGAAAACATCGTTGAAAAAATGGTTAATGGCCGTATTCAAAAATACTATGCGGAATCTGTATTAGAAGAACAACCGTTCGTTATGGATCCGTCCAAGACCGTAAAGCAAGTTATTGACGAAGCGGGTGGTAAATTGGCTGGTTTTGCATACTATGTTTTGGGCGAAGGTATCCAAAAACGTGAAGATAACTTGGCGGACGAAGTTGCAAAGATGTTGAAATAATATAACGTTCAACAAAAAGTAAAAACCGTGTTAATGTCGCACGGTTTTTTATTTTGTTTCGGTTTGTAAATGTGATATAATGTTCCCAAAAGGGGGATTGTATGTCAAAAAGGTTATTGGTTTTGTTTACTGGATTGCTGGTTTGTACCGGGATGTTTCCTGCGTTTGCGGAAACCGATGTTTCACAAATGAGTGATGCCCAAATTATTGCAACGTTAAAACAAGACATTGTCGAATTAGATAACAAAATTAAAGAGTGCGAAAAGCAACGCAAGGGCTGGTTGACGACAACAATAATTGGTGGTGTTGGTGTTGCGGCAACAGGAACGGCCGCAATTGTTCAGGGAAACCAGGTCAGCCAGGACAAGAAAGAATTGAATAAAATAAATTCGCAAATATCAAAATAAAATCGCATAAAGAGAGGTCGAACAATGCACCAAACGCCGGAAATCCGCAGAAATCTAGAGAGAGAGAGAGAGAGAGAAATAACCCTTGCGGGTTAATATCGCGGATATGTATTCCTGCGATAATGTTATTTATTGGAACGATAGTTCCGTTTGAGGCGTTTTGTGCCGATTTAAATAATCCCGAAATACAAAGATTAATAGCGGAAAAGCAACAGAAGATTGCGACCCTGGAAAAATGCGGTAAAAAGGTCAAGGGATTCAAGATAGCGGGTATATCCACGATAGGCTTGACTGCG
>JAFSST010000060.1 GCA_017450905.1 Alphaproteobacteria bacterium | reverse complement strand
TTTGGTTCACATGTCTGAATTGTCATGGACAAACAAAAACATCCACCCCAGCAAGGTTTTAACCGTTGGCCAAGATGTTAATGTTGTGGTTTTGGACATCGACCAAGAAAAACGTCGTATTTCGTTGGGCTATAAACAATTGCAACCAAATCCGTGGAAGCAATTTGCCGAAACCCACAATGTTGGCGATGTTGTAACGGGTCCAATCAAGAACACAACTGAATTCGGTTTGTTCATTGCATTGACACCTGATTTGGACGGTATGGTTCATATCTCTGATTTGTCTTGGAATAAATTAGACGAAGAAGAATTGAAAAAATTCGTTCGTGGCCAAGAAGTGACTGCGAAAATTTTGGACATCAATCCGGACAAAGAACGCGTCACATTGGGCATTAAACAATTGACCGAAAGTGCGGAAAACAACAACATTGCAATCAAGAAAGGTGCGGTTGTATCGGGCACGGTTGCCGAAATCACACCGGACGAATTGATTGTGAAATTGGCGGGCGATGCGCGCGGTGTTATCCGTCGCACGGACCTGTCACGTGTTAAATCCGAACAAGATACATCCAAATACAATGTTGGCGACACTGTCGAGGCATCGGTTGTATCTGTCGAAGACAACACGGTCAAATTGTCCATCCGTCATTTACAGGTGACATTGGAAAAACAAGCGGTCAAAGAATTCGCGAACGAGGCTGACTCTGGTTCTGTCTTGGGCGACATCTTGGGCGCGGCAATCGAAAACAGCAAGAAATAAACCTCTTGCAAAACACAAAAAAAATCCCGGTAAATTTATCGGGATTTTTTTTAATTTTCATTTGAAAACACACCCAAAATCCGCTATAAATATTCCGCATAAAATTAGAAAAACAAAGGAAAGTTGTATGAATAAATTAATTTTAATGATGGGTGGCCAAGGTTCTGGCAAAGGAACATTATCAAAAAAATTTATCACAGAAAACCCAAACTATGATTATATTGAAACGGGTGCAATGTTGCGCGCCCTGCCCGCGACACATCCATTAAAGGCGATTATCGCGCGTGGTGAATTTGTCCCCGACCAAGAATTGCAAAATTTATTATTGAAAAAAATCAATCCGGCAAACAACACGATTTTGGACGGATTTCCGCGCCAATTATCCCAGGCAAAATGGCTGGTTGACACATTTGCCGACAAATTCGATATGATTGCGGTGTATTTAAATATTCCACGTGAATTAATGCTGAAACGAATTCAAAATCGTATCAACGAAGGCGCGGGCCGTGCCGACGATGCAGACGCGGCGGCGGTGCAACGTCGTCTGGACACATTTTTCACAAAAACCCTGCCTGCGATTCAATGGCTTGGTATGAATCCAAATGTAAAATTCATTGATGTTCCAATTGCGGACGCATCGATAGAGCAAAATTATAACACAATGAAACAAATGTTATTATCCGCAACAAATAACAAAGTCCATTAAAAAACCGGCGTATGCCGGTTTTTTGCACTGTTCCAAACAATTTGCCAAAGCCGTTTATTTTTACGCCATACACGCAAGTATGTGCCCGAGGGACTACGAGTAGGTTTCGCAAACGCTAGTGCCGCAAAACCGTCCGATAAGCCCCGCAGCCACATACCGCAGGTATGTGAGCGAGGGAACTGAATTCGGTGCAAACCCGAACAGCGCCTGAACTTTTCCTTTCCCGATTCCAAGTCCAGAATTCAAGGTTCTCCCCGAACGGGAATAGAGGATAAACCTTGAATCCTGGGCTGGTTCTGTTCCCCTCCCCCGGGGGGAGGCAGATTCCGCCCCAGTGCATCACGCAGTGATGCGCGGTTCGGGGAGGATGGTCGGCGCCAGCCGACGAAGGGGGTTATATTCCGATTACCCCCGGACATTCCCCAGTTCTCCTCCCCCGGAGGAGGGGACCGCTTGCGGTGAGGTGGGGGTCTTTTGTTGTCGGCTGCGCCGACACATCAACTGCACACTGCACTCTGACTTACCCCCACCCCGGCACTGCGTGCCACCCCTCCGTTCATCGCTAACGCGATTGGAGGGGAACTTTTATTCCACCACTGGCCCGGCAATGAACGAACCAGTTGTTGCTGTTTTAAAAGTATTGCTAGCCGTATCGTAAAAACCGACTGTACCGTCGCTGTTGCGTTTTGCCGGAATATAATCCATAACCAATTCATCGTTCATATACATTTTTGCGTAATAAACCACATTACCTGAATTGACCGTGTCAGACCTTTGGTTTCCAAATAAATAATACGGCAACGTTTCGGCAGAAAAGTATATGCTGTTGTCTGTTCATCCGATTCATTTGTTGCATCGTCGTGAACATATAATTTTCCTTGTCCATTTAACATTGTTGATCGCATCGTTAATATATTGCCGGTTCTGGTAATTGTGCTGGTTGCAACAGAAGCGTTTGGGAAAGCAAAACTTATTTTACTCCCAGTGTTTGCACCAGCAAAACCATGTATCACACTATTGGATGGATCTCTGCTTTGCCAAATGTACCAACTGCCTGTTGTTGGTTTTACTTTCATTTCCATAACAACATTATCAACGGTTGGAATAATTCCTGTATCCAAATATGTATTCGCGGCATTAGACACATATTCCAACTCCGTATATCCGTCGGGCAGGCGGGAATAACGTTCCACAATTTCATACCAATGCGGGACACCGCTGGCGTCTTCGACGAGTAGGCACTTTTTGCCGGCGGGACATTTTTCGCTATCGTCCGCAATGTCGTTCGGGCGGGTTTGTTTTTGGGTTTGCAAATCGGCAATCAGCCCCGCCTGAGTAATCGTATTCGATACCACAGAATCCACCACACTAATCGCATTTGCCAACGCCGTATTCAACGGACTAAATGCAGTTTCGTTATATTTAGTAGTTGCGATTTTAATCGGCGTTTCACAGTAAGACGTTTCTGTCCAATCCTCGGTCGTTTCCTCTACCAAAGGATAGTAAATTGTGACAGGCGTCCCCGCCGCATATTGTTGCGCAAGGTATTGTTTGAAACCGTCAACATTATTATCATATTCTGGAAAACCTATATATAATCTGCTTACAGAATTATGTAAATATAATGCTGTCAAGTCAAAATTAGAAGGAACCCCATTAGTGCAAGCAAAAGCATTAGACAAACACCCTGATTGAGATTTCCACAAAAGTGCATCACTCACCAGAACAGTAAAAACTTTTTTACTTGATGATAAATAAACCCAATCTTCCGT
>JAFSST010000059.1 GCA_017450905.1 Alphaproteobacteria bacterium | reverse complement strand
TTGGGAACAGATGTTTCGTATCAATCATCCGTCCAAACCGATGATGGCAATCAAGTGTATTTGGAATCTACATTAAAAGAATGGGACGAAGTTGAAAAAACGATAACTTCTATCATAGGAAAATCAGAAAACGCAAACTTTACCGTATCACGCAGTTTGGGAACAATAACTGTTACCGCACCGCCGTCCGTGTTGGGACGCATTGGTGAATATATTGCACGTCAAAATAAACGCTTGTCCCAATTGGTTACCATTGATGTAAAGGTTTTACAGGTATCGATTTCTAACGATTCGGCATTTGGTTTGAATTTGGCGGCGGCGATTAATTCGGCATCTGGGTTAAATATCGTTGCAAATCCAAAGAATAACCTTGCAACCACGGATGCCAGTTCGATGAATATCGCGGTGTTGTCAAATACTGTTTCGGCATTGACCGGGGCGACACATTTGGAAAATGGTTCGACCGTTGACGGTGCATATACCGCGGACCAGATTAAAAACGGTTCTTTGTCAGGTTTGGCGGGCAGTAACGCTTTGAGAGAGGCGTTGGCAAAGCAGGGCAAGGTTTCGTTGGTTACAAACGTTGGGGTTACAACACGTAATAATCGTGTTGCACCGGTAAATAATACAAAAACAACCGGATACATTAAACGTTTCGAATCGCGTAATTTTACAACTGTTGAATCCAGTACCGTTGACCAGGACGATTTGGAAACAGGATTTTCAATGCAGTTGTTGCCGAACATTTTGGAAAATGGCAAGATTTTGTTGCTGTTCAGAATGTCTGTTCGTGAATTGTTGAAAATGTCAACCCAAACAATTGGCGAAGTTACACTGCAATTACCAGAAGTCGAAGAACGTAGTTTTATGCAGGAAGTAATTATGGAATCTGGTCAAATGTTGGTTGTGTCGGGTTTTGAAAAGCAAACCAATAATGACACGCGTTATGGTTTGGGCGATCCGGACTTTATGCTGTTGTCGGGTTCACGTGAAACAGCGGCCCAACGCGATGTGTTGGTGGTTATATTGACCCCCCAGGTTCTGGTCAGCCCAATGGATGCGGAACGCAGTATCCAGCAAAATTGGGGTGCACCGTTGAATTAAAAAACGACCGAAAGGTCGTTTTTTTATAAAATGAAAATTTTTTCATAAATTGATTGATTTTTGTCAAGTTTTGGTATAAGTTTTGCATCTGTAATAAAAAAGAGGGGTAAACAGATGACAAAAAACAACAAAGGTTCTTTCGTTGATTCCGTGTACGAGGCATATATGGCCTTTTGCAAATTGGTGGATTCTGATTTTCATATAACATGTCGTATGAATGCGAATATAAATTTTGAATATCGTGCGAATTGTTGTTATATTTTGTCATGTGGTTATTTCTTTACAAATGTTGGTGTTTTTAATTCTCGTCGTCAAAAGGTGTCTGTTGGCGAATACGAAGATAAATTATTTAAATTGGCCGAACAAAGATATAATAAATTTAATCAGAAAAAAATGACAGTGGTCGAAACCAAAATGCCAATCAAAAAAATATCCCATTAAAAAAAGTGCGATTTTTATCGCACTTTTTTACATGTCGTGATTTTTGTAATATAATTTCATATATTCACGGCGTTTTTGGGTTTCCATACACAAATCGCTGCACGCATCATCGTCAATTAATTCCAACGCTTTGGAAAGTTTTGCTCTGCAACCGGTTGGTGGTTGTAATGTGTTTGATGGAAATAAATAGAGTAATGGCTTGTTCGTTTTTTTATCGTTGTATTCAATAACAGTTCGTGCCAAATCAGTCCCCATAATTTCCTGCAGTTCTGGGTATAAACAAACCATTTCAGAAATACCCGGGTCAGGAAATTCGTGAAGTTCCAGTTCTGGTTTTGGTGTTTTTTCTTGTTTTTTAACAATCATTTTTGCACCACCCTGCATAATTATATACGGTCTGTAATCATCACGCAGGGCACTTAATATCATTGAAATCGAATCGCACATATAATTGTATATTGGTTTTATACAATTTATTGGCAAATAATTATATGGGATTCTTTTGCTGAGAGTTTTAAAGAAATCTGAATTAATACTTGGCATATCAACAAGATATGTGTTTTTTATTGTTTTTTGCGACATTGTTCAAAGTCCTTGTTTGTCAAAGACAGTTTTAGCACGTGTTTTTTATTTTGTCAATATCGATAGTAGAATTTTTTCGCTGATTTGTGGGGTTTTTACACGACAAAAAGGCGTGCAAAAAATGCACGCCAAAATTGATAAACAAACAAATTATGCCATTTTGGCGATTTGTTTTGCGAGTCTGGAAACTTTACGAGAAGCACGTTTTTTCGGCATTGTTTTGCCGGCTGCCTTCATCATTTTGCTTTCTGCACTGCGAACCGCTGCAACTGCCGCGGCCTTGTCGCCGGATGCGATAGCCTTTAATGCCTTTTTATTTTCTGTCTTTACGGCACTGCGGCGTGCGGTATTAACAGCGTTCTTTCTTTCTGTAACCAAGATTCTTTTTTTAGATGATTTGTGATTTGCCACTTTATTTTCCTTTTATTTAATCACGTTTCATGCTATTTTATAGAAAACAAACACAAAATCAAGGAAAAATAACATGATATACATATTTAGTATTATAGGGGCCTATTTATTGGGCAGTATTCCATCAGGACTGTTGTTGACACGTTTGGCGGGTCGTGGCGATTTACGCCAGGTTGGCAGTGGCAACATCGGTGCCACAAACGTTATGCGTGTGGGCGGTTTGCGTTTGGCGGGATTGGTTTGGTTGCTGGACATGGCCAAGGCCGTATTGGCTGTTTTAATTGGTGGGGCTGTTGGTGGTGATGTCTTTGCCGCGTGGTGTGGTTTTATGGCGGTTATTGGGCATTGTTTCCCGGTTTGGCTTCGTTTCCGTGGGGGCAAGGGAATATCGTGTCTGTTTGGTGTGTTGTTGGCGACCAGTCCTTTGGCTTTTGCGATTTGTGCGATTGAATGGTTGGTTGTTGCATTAACCAGTGGTTATTCATCACTGGGTGCAGTCATCGTTTTTTGCTTGATGCCGATTTTGGGATTTGTAATAAGTGCCGGCACTGGTGTGGCATTTATGGCGATTGCTGTTGTTTGTTTGTGGCGGCATCGTGAAAACATCGCCAGATTGATTGGTGGAACCGAATCAAAAATCGTGTGGAAATGGCGAAAGTAACATTTTCGTCTTTATTTTTGGCGGAAATTATGATATACTGTCGTTTGATAGAGCGGGGGGACCAGCATGAAAAATATAATATGTATGATGTTTTTGTTGTTGCCGATGGTTGCGGTTGCTGATGCACGTGATCCGCGTGTTGGGACGACCAGTTTGGTTGCGGGTCGATATGGGCCGGCACAAAACAGAATGGGGACCGCATCTAAAAATCAGATTTCATCTGTGCCAATATCGTTAAGTGTTTCTAATATGTCGCCCAGTTTAAAGGATGACGATGTGAAACCTTCGGTCCAGGCGGTCGTTACACCACCGGAACCGAATCGCGACAATCGTAATGCTGAACGTGATGCGTGCATAAATAATAACATTGGTGTTGGTGGGACGTTTGTTTGGGCATCCAGATACAGTGATACCACAAATTATGCATCAATGCGTGAAGATACAAACAATCCCGAAAATAATGTTTGTTTTTCCAGGGTTGATTTAAAGTCTGTTGATTCTGCAATAGATTTATCTGATATTTCTGGTCGTTATTTCCCGTGGGGGAATGTTGTAACGTGTGCATCGTGGGTTGACGAAGCGATGCTGGAAAAACGTATTGCAGATGCGAAAAAATCTGGACGTGCGTTGGCGACAACTGCGGCGGTCTTGGGTGGTGTCGGCCTGGGGGTTGGTGCGATGGAGGCGTTTGGAAACAGGGCAATCGGTGGAAAACTGATGGGGCAAAAGGATGAAAGCCTTAGCGAGACAGAGGTGATTCGTTCCCAATTGTTGGTGTTGAAAAAGGAAAATTCAACTGATTACACCAAATTCAAGGGGTATTTAAAAGAATTAGCCGATGCGTGTGACGAATTAAAGAAAAAAGATTCGACCAAGGTCCCAACAAAATGTAATGATATAGATTACAAAACATTGTTGGATGTTTAATAACAGCACCCCAATGGGGTGTTTTTTTACGAATTTACTTTTAATCGTTTGTATATCTTTTTATACTGGTGGCCATGAATAATGATTTGTTTGAACGTTTATTGATTTTACGGTCCCCACGAATCGGGCCGGTGGCGTATAACAATTTATTGAATCGTTTTGGTTCGCCGGGGGCGGTTGTTGAATATCTGAATGTTTCTGATGATTTACGCGATTCGGTTTTACGCGAAATTGATATGGCAAATGATTTAGGTGTGCGATTTATTATGGATTCAGATGATGTATATCCGGATGGATTGCGTGGAGTAAAAAATCATCCGCCTATTATTGCTGTGCGTGGCAACATCGATTCGTTACAAAAGAATTGTGTTGGTATTGTTGGGACGCGGCATGCCACGGGCACAGGAATGGGGTTTGTTGCGAATTTGGCAAATGCGTTTGCCGAACATAATATATGTGTTGTATCCGGAATGGCGATGGGAACTGACACTGCGGCACATACTGGTGCATTGCATGCGGCGGGCAACAGTAACACGATTGCAGTTTTGGCGGGCGGTGTCGACAGTATTTGGCCATTGGAAAACGAACGCTTGTATTACGAGATTGTTGAACGTGGTGCGGTAATCAGCGAAATGCCAATTGGTTTTTCCCCAATGGCAAATAATTTCGTTCAACGGAATCGATTGATTGCGGGAATTGCTGAAAAAATCATAGTATCCGAGGCTGACACGAATTCGGGCAGTATGCGAACGGCAAATTTTGCGATGCAATATGGGCGTAAAATATACGCGATTCCATCACACCCGGCGGATTCCCGGTCGGTTGGGCCAAATTCATTGATTCGGTCTGGGGCGGCAACATTGTGCCAAGGTGTGGATGATTTTTTTGAAAAAAACACAAAAGAAAAAAAATATGAAAAAAAATCCGAATCGGAAAACAGCATTTTAGATAAACTAGGAACAATTCCTTTATCCGAATCTGTATTGGCACAAATTGCCGAAAAAAGTATTTCGGAAATCAAACGCGAATTGGTGGTCTTGGAATTGCAGGGTTTAGTGCAAAAACAAGATAACGGATATGTGCGTTTATGAAAAAACTTTTGTCTATACAATGTATATACAAAGCCGCAGAAATCCGGCAAAAATCCGAATCGGTGTCAAAAAATAAATTTAAAAAAAATGATTAACATTTGGTTGCAAACCGAAATGAATCTTATACATTGTTCTATGTAATCAGGACATGTTAATCGGGTCTGGTTAAAAGTTGAGTAAGCAGATAGACACATAAGTATTAGGTTTTCAATACAAGGGCGAGAGAGTTGAGAGTAGGGCACATACATAAACGTTAAATTTTATCGAATTGGAAAGGGTTCGGGAAAATTTGGCATTTATGTGCAGGTGATTTTTGCACACTTGCACCGGCAGGAAACTCTTTTAAGAAAGGAAAGGAGAAACGACATGCAGGCAGCGACCATGAACAAACAGGTAAATCTGGATGCAATAAAAAATGATATTGCCGCCAGAATGGATTCTGCCGCGTTTCGTTCTTGGATTGCACCACTTGCGTTTTCGATTTCTGGGACTGAATTAGTTTTGGGTGCACCTAATCAATTTACGGCTGATTTTATCAATTCTACACATTTGAATGTTTTGCGTGATGTTGCGGCGGCGTATGGGTTGGATGTGTGTGTGATGGTTTCGGCACACCAGAAAAACACTGTTCAAAAAAATGCAAACGACAATAATGTTCAATCGTATGCTGCACCGATGGTTGAAACACCGTTGATTGGTTTTGATTCGTTTGTTTCATCCGAAGAAAACGCATTTGTTTTGTCAGCGTGCAAAAAAATGGCGGCGGGAACAGCAACGTTTTCGCCGTTGTTTATTTATGGACCGGCGGGTTGTGGTAAAACATTGTTGGCATCGGCGATACGTTCCGAATCGGTTGGGCGTGCCTTGATGATGTCAGGTGCCCAGTTTGTATCGGAATTTGCACGTGCGTTGCATAATCGGACGATTTTCGCATTCAAGGATTATTGTCGTAATTGCGACACATTTATCTTGGACGATGTTCAGGTTTTATCCGGCAAGCGTGCAACATGTGAAGAATTTATGCAGTTGATTTTGGATTTACGCACGGCTGGTAAAAACATTGTTTTGGTGGCAAACACCGCCCCGGGGAATTTGTCAGGATTTGATCATCGGGCCCAATCATTGTTTGCATCCGGACTGGTTGCGGATGTTGTTGCACCAACGCGTGCGGTGCGTTCCGAAATGTTTGCCCGTGCATGTGTTGATGCGAATGTTGCGGATATGTTGGCGGGCCGTATTTTGGCGGACGGTCATATTATATCGGGTGTGTTGAATAAAATTAACACATATCGTGAATTGATGGGCACATCAATTGATATTGATACAGCGGAACGTTTGTTGTCGGACACGCTGAAAAAGTCTAAATCGCCAATTCGTATGGTAAAATCTATGTGTGAAAAATTGGGGGTATCATACGATGCGATTTGTGGCAACGGTCGCAGTCGTTCATTGGTGTTGGCACGTCAAATGATGATGGTTGTGTTAAAATCTGCGACAGGGTTGTCATTGAATCAAATTGGTGAATATGTTGGTGGTCGTAATCACGCAACGGTTTTGTATGGAATTGAGCACATTGAAAAATTGCAACAGTCTGATTTGGTATTATCGGCCCAGTTGGCCCAAATGATTGATGAATATAAATAATTTTTTCTGTTTTGTTTTATGGCGTATTTATGATAAAATAGTTGGGATAGAAAGGTGGGAATTTTGAAAAAAATTATTTTATTATGCTGTTTTTTGTGTGGAATGGTTTTTGCCGGTGGTGCAATGGCGTATGACTGTGTAAGCTACACACAGGGAATAGACGGAATTGATAAATCATTAATATACTTGTTTTTTGGCGAGAACAAGGATACAGACCCTGTATCGGACGAATGCGATGCATCAAATGGCAAGGGTTTTGATGGTGTGAAAACGTATTTAAAAGGGATTTGGGATCAGGGCAATGTTGCGGGATTCTATGTATTGGGCAGTGCCAGTCGAACCGGTTCGGCGGCTTATAATTCTGAACTGGCCAAAAAACGTGCAAAATATGTTTCTGAGAATATATTACCTGCGAACAGTAATGCAACTACTTGGAGTATGGGGGAATCTGATGCCACGGTGTTAGGTCAAGCAGATGGAACAACACGTTATAGTGACCGCTATGCGGTAATTATTGTTATTTGGAAACAGCATACATGCACGGCGGAAACTGTTGGTTTATTAGAAAAAATTCGCCAGATGGGTAAAGATGTATCGGAATGCACGGATGTTATGAACTACTGTAAAGATGGTACACAATCCAAAGATGTTTTGTTTGAAGATAAATTGAATAAATTGCACAAATGTGCCAGTAAATTGAACATTGATGTTGATTTTGATTCGTGGCATCGGGTTGATACGGCGTATAATAACCTGAGTGCGTTGTTGGCGGGGCTGTCCGTGTGGAAAAACGCCGATGGCGGATTTAACACATCGCGTTTATTATCTGATTCGATTGCCGCCGTGGTTTTGGGAACAACCAGTGGTGTCATCACGTCAAAATTGGTTAAAAAGAGCCAGATTAAAAAAGGCTTTGAATCATTGCAATGCACAATTGGCGGTCAACATATTGCCGATTGGGGGGACAGTTTTATGGTTGGTATGACAAACCGTTAAATTATCGTTCATTATAAACACCCCAAAATAGGGTGTGTTTTTTTTGCAAAAAATTATAAAAATATCTTGAATTTATCTAATAAATATACAAAAGTTGTGGGGCTGTAATTTTTAGGGGTATGAAAAAATGAGTCCGATATTTATATCAAATTCAAAATATCAATACAAACAACCGGCGTTCTATAAAATGAAAAACAATCCTGGCAAGGATGCTCTTTTCATTCGTATTGATGGTTTCGCTGATGTTAACTATGCGGATTTTTCCGCATTGTCTGTTACGCCTTTGGTCGTTACAAACAAAAATAATGAAGATGTGCAATTTGATTCGCACTATTTTGCAACTACGTTATTTCCAAATCCGTTTGCAAACAAAATGGCCATAAATTTCGAAGAAAATCGTAAAAAGTTGGGGCAATTGGCAAATATCATTTTGGAATATAAAGGCAAATCGAATAAAAACTACGTTTTGACTGTTTTTCCTGATGGTTCATATTTTTGCCCAAATGGCGATTTGAAATCTGCACTGGGGATGTTGGACGAGGCAAATGCCACCGATGCAATGCACCAGATAGAAAAGCGAATAAAATTAATGGGATGTTCAAAATAAAAAACGCACCAAATGGTGCATTTTTTATACGAATAAATCCTTTACGAATTGGGCGTGTTCGGTGATAAACCTTAAACGAAATTCCGGTTTTTTACCCATCAATTCGGAAACCAGTGTTCGTGTTTTTTCCGTATCTTCGGCACCTTCGTCCGTCCGTGGTGGTAATTCCACGCGGATTAACCGGCGTGTTTTGGGCGACATTGTTGTTTCCTTTAACTGATTCGGCATCATTTCACCCAAACCCTTGAATCGGGATATTTCAACACGTTTGTTTTTGTATTTTCCGTTTGTTAGTTCTTCCAGTTCTTCGTCTGTATCAATATAAACCGATTCGCCACCGTGGGTTAATTTATAAAGCGGCGGACAAGATAAATACAAATGTCCCCCGTAAATTAGTTGTGGCATAAATTTATAGAAAAACGCCATCAACAGCGAAGCGATATGACTGCCATCGACATCGGCATCGGTCATGATAATAATTTTTTCATAACGCAGTTTGCTGTCGTCCCAATTTTTTACTGTCCCCGCACCAATGATGTCAATCAAATCACTTAATTCCTTGTTGCCATCAACGCGTTCATCGGAATTTGATACAGCATTTAAAACCTTGCCCCGCAGAGGCATTATTGCCTGGGTCGCACGGTCGCGAGCCTGTTTCGCGGTTCCACCCGCCGATTCGCCCTCGACAATAAATAACTCGGTCCCGGCAATACCATGTTTTGAACAATCCGCCAACTTCGCCGGCATACGAATGCGTTTAGTTGGGGTTTTGCGTGCAACTTCTTTGACCTGTTTAACACGAATACGGGCGTTTGCCAGGTTCACGACAAAATCCAACAATGCGTTTGCCGTTTTAGGGTCCGATGCCAGAAAAATTTCCCACGGGTCACGCAACGCCGATTCGGTATATTTTGCAATTTCAGGATTCGACAGTTTTTCCTTGGTCTGGCCAAGAAACTGGGGCGTTTTATAAAACACTGAAACAATCGCCGCAACCGAATCGAAAACATCTTCGCCAATAATGTTTGCGGCGGATTTATTATTTACCTTTTCGCCATATGCCTTTAATCCGCGGGTGATTGCCGATTTAAAACCACTTTCGTGTGTGCCACCATCAATTGTCGCGATTGTGTTACAATACGATGCAAAAAATCCATCATCAGATGCCGCACCGTTTTCATCGGTCAGAAATGTTAATGCCCATTCAACACGACCGCTGTCATCCGGGAAATCAACCGACCCAGAAAACAGTTTTGGTAAAATTCGTGGCTTGTCATTAGTTTTTTCTTCTAAAAAATCGGCAACACCATTTGGATAATAAAATGTAGTTTCGGCGGGTATGTCCATATCGGCCGTTAATAATTCCGGATTACAGTGCCAATCAATCCGAACGCCACGGGATAAAAATGCCTTGGCACGAGCCATACGATATATCTTTACCGGTTTGAACACCGCCGATTCGCCAAAAATCTGGTCGTCCAGTGTGAACCGTATGCTTGTTCCGTGTCCCTTGGATGGGTTGCCGCGTGTCATCGCAGACGTTGGCCGACCACGTGAAAAACTCTGGTGCCATTCATATCCATCGCGGGTAATAACCACATCCATTTCAGACGTTAATGCGTTAACAACCGCACTGCCGACCCCGTGCAGACCGCCACTGGTTTTATAAACATTATTATTAAATTTACCACCCGAATGCAGTGTCGTTAATATGACCTCTAATGCAGATTTTCCGGGATATTTAGGGTGTTCATCAACCGGAATCCCACGACCATCGTCCGCAATTTCTATTGTTTTTGCATCAATCAGACGGACCGTTATTTTTTTTGCAAAACCGGCCACAGCCTCGTCAATAGAATTATCCATAATTTCCACGGGCAGGTGGTGCCAGGCCTTTTCATCAGTGCCGCCAATATACATACCCGGTCGCAAACGAACGGGTTCCAAGCCTTCCAGGACCTGGATATCAGATGCGTCATAAGTGTGTGTATTTTGTTCTGTCATAATACTGTTATTATTAGAACATTATTTCATTTCGTGCAAGCGAAACATATTTGATTCTTTTTCATAATAAGATTTTTATGGGCTTGATTTTGTTTCTTTTATAATTATATATTGGGTCAGAAGATAAAATAATACGGACGTATAATATGAATAAAAATCCTTATGAAGTTTTGGGTGTATCGCGTGATGCATCGGATGCCGATATTAAAAAGGCCTATCATAAATTGGTGTTGAAATATCACCCCGATAAAAACCAGGGCGATAAAGCCGCCGAAGAAAAATTCAAGGAAGTTAACAACGCATTTGATATTTTGCGTGACCCACAAAAACGTGCGGCCTATGACCGGTATGGTGATGCCGCATTTGCCGGTGGTAATGGTGCATCGGCCGGAATGGGTGGTAATCCTTTTGGAAACGGTTTCCACTTTGATATGGGCGGCGGTGCCGGAATGGAAGACATCTTGCGTGAGGCTATGCGTGGTTTCGGCTTTGATGGGTTTGGCGGTGCCGGTCGTTCATCTGGTCCATCACAACAGCGTGGCCGCGATTTGTTGGACGAAGTGGAAATATCACTGCGTGATGCGTTTTTTGGTAAGACACATACGGTAAAGTTTTCCAGTAATGTAAAATGTGAAAAATGTAACGGTTATGGAACCGCTGATGGCAAACCGGCACCGGTGTGTTCACGTTGCCATGGTACCGGTTTCGTAAATGTTCAACGTGGTTTCTTTGCAATGCAAACACCGTGTCCTGAATGTAATGGGCTGGGGCATAAAATTGATAAAAAATGTCCTGATTGCGATGGCAGCGGTGTCGTTCATAAAAACAGAACTATCGAAGTTAAAATCCCGGCCGGTATCGAAGACGGGGCCAGATTACGGTTGCCAGGTCAGGGCGAGGCCGGAATGAATGGTGGACCCGCGGGTGATTTTTATATTGATGTTCGTGTTAAACCCGACAAGCGATTCGTTCGAAACGGCAGCGATTTGATAATGCATATTGATTTACCGTTTACAACATTGGCACTGGGGGACGAGATAGAAATTGAAACATTGGACGATAAAAAATTGTCGGTTAAAATCCCATCTGGGACCCAGGTTGGTGAACGGTTGCGTGTCCGTGGACACGGAATGCCAACCGGACGTGGTTCGTCTTTTGGTGATTTGTATTTGGAAACGGGGATTATTATTCCAACAAAGTTAACAGAAAAACAAAAGAAAGCATTGGCTGAATTTGCCGACAAAAAATCGAATAAAAAAAGTTGGTTTTAAAAACGTGCTATGCCGCTAAATCCGGTGTATAGCACGTTTTAGCAGTAGTTTTATTAGTGGTTAGTCTCCCCGGCATATCGGGTCCTGCAAAAAATTGAAAATTTTTGTGGGTGATTTCGACCGGTATCTTGTTCGGCCTTATCGCGACTCTGTCCTCTTCTTTTTTAAGAAGGTAAGAAAGCGGTGGGGTAGTTTGCCCAACCCACTAACCACATACACTAATCACAAACCACCAATAAAAAAACACCGCCGTTGCCGGCGGTTGTGTACGAATAAAATTCGCTTATTTTATCTTCTTTAATTTACCAATAAAATCTTTTGTATATTCGGCTGCGGACCATATACTGGCAACCAATGAAAACCACAAACCAAAAATACCAATCGAAGGTAGTGCATAAATTGCATAGAACAAAAATTTACCGCCAGATGCAACCGATACAAATGACCCCAAAACAAACCACAACAAAAATGCACAAATGGAAATCATTTGTAATGTTGTTTTAATTTTGCCCATTGAAAAACGCTTCTTTGGAACAGTCATTTCAATTTTTTGTGTTCCTAAAAATTCACGCAAACCACTGATATATAATTCGCGTGCAATCATAAATATAATCGGAACAATGACATACGGTGTCCGAATCCAAATACACAATAATATAAATGTATTAACAACCAACAATTTGTCCCCAATGTGGTCCATTACGCCACCAAGTTTCGTGCATACATCATATTTGCGTGCAAGGTATCCATCAAAAAAATCACTTAACGCCGCCAAAACGAACAAGATAAAGGTGGTTAAATACCTTCCTGAAAACATTGTCGCAATTATGGCAAACGATGTCGCAATGCGAAACGCCGATAAAAAGTTAACAAAAAACTTCATTGTTTTTCTCCTTTGTTTTGTGTTCGTGTGTATTATATCACAGCCTTAATGAAAATGTGCATATATTTTTTTTGCCGCGGATTTACCAAGACCCGGTACACGCAACAGGGCGTTTATATCCGCATCCATAATAGAGCGAACCGAACCAAAATGATTCAATAACAATTTTTTACGTGCCGGACCGATTCCGTCTATCTCGTCCAGGCACGAACCAGTCATAGATTTTGCACGGGTTGTTCGATGAAAGGTTATAACAAAACGATGTGCCTCGTCACGAACCCTGCGTAATAACAAAAATAATTTTGAATCTTTTGGTAACGTATGACATTCGGTTCCATCCGGCATTATAAAGTGTTCTTCTCCATTGCGGACTTCGCCCTTGGTTACGCCAAGTATTGGAACCTGGGGTGCGGTTTCATGTGCAATGTTCCATTGGGCACGTCCACCATCAACAATAATCAAATCTATTTCCGGATTGCCGGCAACGGCACGTGAAACAAATTCCTGCATCATGGCGATATCATTTCCGGCACGCGAACGTTCACGCAATTTGAAATGCCTGTATCCTGATTTGATAAACCCATCACGATTAAATGTTATCATTGCACCAACGGGGTTTGTTCCGAACAAATGTGAATTATCAAACACTGCAACATAATTGAAATTTTTACCAATCCACTTTTCCATTTGTGCGAACGTTTCATCCCAATTTTTTTCGTGTGTATAATCCGTTCTATACGGCGGATTCTGTCGTATACCGCGATTTGATGTTTTTGTTAATGCGTTTATTTTATCACGTATAATCGCGGCATTTTCGAAATCCATTTTATCGGATAATTCTTTCATTTTTGTTGACAGTTCAGATACGATTGGTTCACTGTCCCCGGTCAGTATTCGGCGTGCCAGTTTTACGTTTTCATTATAATCCGGAACGTTGTTAACGCATGGCCCGCTGCATCGTCCAATTTGATATAACAAACAAGGCCGTGTTCGATTTCGCATAAATGTGTCGTTACATGTTCGCAGTCGGCAAACCTTTTGAATCATTTTAATGGTTTCGTTTAATGCACTGACCGATGGATACGGGCCGTATACATCGCGGCGTTGGGAAATTTTCCCACGAAATTTTAACAAACGCGGATATTCATGATTGGTCAATGCCAACATCGGGTACATTTTACCATCTGTTAACATTATGTTGTATTTAGGTTTTTCTGATTTAATCAGTTTTTCTTCTAAAATCAAAGCATCCGATTCGGTCGGGGTTATTTCCCATTCAACCCGTGTAACCATCGTTCGCATAATTTGTTTGTGCAATTCAAGTTTTGATATGTCAATATATTGACGTAACCTGTTTAAAAGATTCTTTGCCTTGCCAACGTAAAGCAACATACCGGTCGCATCATACATTTTGTATACGCCGGGTGCCTCGGGGGCATTTGCAATTAAATCAGAGAATTGAATAATCATATTACTTATGATAGAATATAAAAAACTAAATAGCAAACAAAGGAACAAAAAAATGAAACAAGAAAGCGGACGTTCTATGATTGAAATGTTGGGTGTGTTGGCCATTATGGGGGTGATAACCGTTGGGGCAACGTTGTTGATATCACGAACAATGAACATACAAAAACGTAATACTGTTAATGAAGAGGTTATACAAATCGTTACAGGGGTCAGACAATTGCTGGGTGAATATGATGATTTTTCAAATATAAACAATTCGACTATATTCGGTGCGATTGGTATGTCGGACAAGAATCCGTATGGTGGAAAGTATGAATTGGCTGTTGATTCGGCGAACTATCGTCAATTTGTTGTGTCGATTTCTGGATTGACACAATCTGATTGCGAGTATTTTGTTACCAAGGCATGGGCTGATTCTGTGGGCTACACTTTGTCCGAAGGACGTGAAAGTGGGGCCGTGGGTAATTGCAAATCGCCAAATGGTCAAAATGTTGTGAGCATAACATACGGCGAATAAAAATGGCTGATTCGGTTACGGTTTCGGTGGTAGAAGATGGAACACGGCTTTTGCGGTGGTTTTTGCGACATTTTCCATCAATACCATTGCGTGAGTTTTACAAACTGTGCCGCGGGGGACAGATTCGATTAAATTCCAAACGTTGCAAGGGTCAGGAAATCCTGCATGGTGGTGATTCGATTCGCATTCCACCAACAATCAAGGGTTATGCCGATACACCAACCAAAAAGACCGAATCGGGCGAGAAGTTTTCGTTGACCGATTTGGAATCTTTGCGAAAAAAACGCACCGCTTGACATGATGTTTTCCATTTGCTAAAATGCCACCATTGAAATTGGTTGCCAAGTGTGGTAGCGTTGTCATTGGCGGGAAGATGTTCCCATGAATGGGAAAGGCGGCTCCGCCGGAT